>JBCCQC010000311.1:0-5744 GCA_039024535.1 Chloroflexota bacterium | reverse complement strand
GGGCGCGTGCTTACATGGCAAATGGGCGTCCTAAAGACAACAATGCCTACCAACTGGATCAGCAGATATTTCCATTGCTGGAGATATGTGGATGGCTCAAACACAAAACAGAAAACGACTCCTATCCGACAAATTGGGATTGTAAAACTTTCAGTGCCTTGCAAGCTATCCTGGCCAGTAAAGCTGATTCGTGGAAGCGGTACTCTCCGTTGTTTGAAACAGATGAGACTCCTGCTGATGATGATCTGGCATACCCATGCCACTTTTCAAGTCACATATTGCTGTGGCACACGCTACGCGAGTTAAGAAAATATACAGAAGGTAGTGAGCGCATAACAGCACTTCTGGGAATCTCATTACTTGATCCTGATGAACTCAAACAACACATCAACGCAAATTTCATCGCAGAAAATGACGGTAAGCAAATATATGCCTATGCGATCAGCCAGACTGATTCCTACTTCTACCACGACGCAAACGACATCCCGTTGGTGATGATGCCGATATGGGGCTTCTGCGATAAGGACGACCCGGTGTGGCGCAACACGATTGAATTTGCGTTCTCCGATGAGAACCCCGGCTTCTATGATGGCGTACTCGGTTCCGTGCATACCCCGGCACCGTGGGCACTCGGAGATGCACAGGAGTTGATTATGTGCAAGGTCATCGGCGACCGTGATCGGTATGCGCGGGTATGGCAACGCGTGGAAAAAGCAGCTCAGTGGGACGGGGCGCTGCCGGAGGCTTACGACGCGAACACGTTCGAGGTCGTGTCTCGGCACTGGTTTGCGTGGCCCAACGCCATGATTGCCATAGCAGATTCCATTTCATGGGACTGGGAGCAGGAGGCGCAGGCATGAACATCGGGCTTATTTCTACGCGGCTGGCCGGTGTGGATGGCGTGAGCCTCGAAACACAGAAACTTGCACAGGTCTTCCGTGAGATGGGACACCAGTGTTTTTACTGCGCCGGGGAACTGGACGGCAACGCACAACCGGGGTATCTGGTGCCAGAGATGCACTTCACGCACCCGGAGGCAAAAGCACTCCACGATGAGGCGTTTGCATCACCACACCTGCCGCCGGAGTATTTCGCACGGCTCTACGCCTCTGCGGATGCCATCCGCGTGGAACTGGAAACATTTGTGGCGCAGCACGAGATTGATATCATCGTGCCACAGAACGCTCTGACGATTCCCATGAATCTGGCGCTCGGCATTGCCATCACCGACCTGATAAAGCGGACGCGGATCAAAACACTGGCCCACCACCACGATTTTTACTGGGAGCGTGAGCGGTTCATCAACAACGGCGTTCAGGACGTACTCAACGATGCATTCCCGCCAGATTTACAGCCAATCGTACATATGGTCATCAACCGGGCCATGCAGCAGCGCCTCAAAGCCATCAGGGGGATTGATGCACTGTATCTGCCGAATGTTTTTGACTTCGCTGCACCTGCGCCGCAACCGGATGACTATGCTATGTCATTCCGGGAGGAGATTGGGCTGGCAGACGATGACCTGATTGTGCTGCAACCCACGCGCATTGTCCGGCGCAAGGGGATTGAACTGGCTATCGAACTGATGCGCCGTCTGGATGACCCGCGCATGGTGTTCGTGGTAACGGGCTACGAAGGTGACGAACGCGGCGGCTACGGTGACTGGCTAAAAATGCAGGCCGATCTTGCCGGGATTCGCTATAAGTTCGTGGGTGAGTACATCAGTGCAGAGCGCGGCACGGCCAATGGGCATAAAGTGTATGATTTGTGGGATGTGTACCCGCACGCGCACATCATTACCTATCCCAGCATCTACGAGGGATTCGGCAATGCGCTGATTGAAACGGTGTACTTCCGTAAGCCACTTGTGGTGAACACTTACCCGATGTATCTCTCCGACATCAAACCGGCGGGTATTCAGGCCGTCGAATTTCACTACGACATCACTGAAGATACGCTGGCCGGTGTGCGCCGCCTGATAGACAACGCAGATTATCGCAACGAAGTCACTGAACATAACTATCAGGTAGGCCAGCAGCACTTCTCCTATGATGTGCTGCGCAGCGTACTACAACAGGCACTACAAAAACTGGGGGCCAGCTAACCATGTCCGATGCAATCAAAGCAAAACTGATCCGGTTGTACGGCGAGGATGCTGCACACCAGACCTACGAGCAGATAACTACAATCATGGCTCCCCTACATGAGGGCACGCCGGACAAATTGGCCGTCAGTGAGCAGGATGTGATATTGATCTGCTACGGCGACCATGTACAGGCTGACGACGCACCGCCGCTTGAGGCGCTGCACAACTTTTTGAAGTCGCATGTGCATCCGACGATTAACAGCGTACATATTCTGCCGTTTTTCCCGTGGTCATCCGATGACGGGTTCAGTGTGATTGACTACTATGCGGTAGACCCGGCACTGGGCGATTGGCCGCATGTGCGTGCGATGAACGCTGACTTCCGGTTGATGTTCGATGCGGTGTTCAACCACATGTCATCACAGAGCGACTGGTTCCAGAAGTATCTGGCCGGAGAAGCCCCTTATAACGATTACTTTGTTGATGTGCCGCCAGAAACCGACCTCAGCGCGGTTGTACGGCCTCGTGCGCTGCCGCTGCTCTCCCCCTACGAAACCGTTGATGGCACAAAACACGTCTGGACGACCTTCAGCGACGACCAGATTGACCTGAACATCAAAAACCCGGCGGTGCTGATTGAACTGCTGAAAATCCTGCGTTTCTACATCGAACAGGGGGCTTCGCTCATCCGTCTGGACGCGATTGCGTTCCTGTGGAAAGAAATCGGCACCAGCAGCATCCACCTCGAAGAAACGCATCTGGTCATTCAGCTTATGCGCGACTACCTGAACGTGATTGCACCGGATGTCATCATCATCACAGAAACAAACGTCCCGCACGAGGAAAACATCAGCTACTTTGGCGATGGTACCAACGAGGCACAGCTTGTCTACCAGTTCCCGCTGCCACCACTGGTGCTGCACACACTTGCTGCCGGTGATACCACCCACCTGACGCAATGGGCACAATCTCTAGAGCCACTCGGTGAACAGACCACGTTCTTTAACTTTACCGCCTCACACGACGGCATTGGCCTGCGTCCGGTAACAGGCATACTCTCTGCCGACGAAATCGAGACCCTTGTCTCCCGGACGAAATCCCACGGTGGTCATGTGTCGTACAAAAACAATAGCGACGGCAGCCAGTCCCCCTATGAGATGAACATCACCTATTTTGACGCCATCACCGACTCTGCAATCACCGCCGCACAGCCAGAAACAGCAGTAAAACGCTTTCTCGTTTCACAGGCCATCCCGATGGCGCTGGCCGGTGTGCCGGGGATTTACTTTTCCAGCCTGTTCGGGGCACGCAACTGGACAGAGGGCGTGGCACAGACCGGACGCAACCGCACCATCAACCGTCGAAAGTTTGATAGCAATGCCCTTTCTGCCGATTTGCAGTCAGAAACGCTGCGTGGCAGAGTATTCGCTGAAATGATGAAGCTGCTGGAGCATCGCCGTAAGTCGCCTGCGCTGCACCCGCTGGCAAAACAGACGGTTCTGGACTGCGGCCCACATGTTTTCGCAGTGCTGCGGGAAGCCGAAAATGGTCATGTGCTGCTGGCACTGCACAACGTGACTGGCGATATAGCAGATGTCACGCTGCCAGAAGCAGACATAGAAAAATTCGGAGAGGTAGCCGATCTACAGCCATATGAAATACGCTGGATAGACCACGACTGAAGCAACTACTTAACCGTGATGGTATCCAGCAGAACCCAGTTACTCTGTGCGCCATCCACATCGCCCAATACGGTCAGCCGTTGCACATCGGGCAGGGTATACCAGCCGGTGTAAACCCGGTAAATGCCCGGTGTCTCTGGCAGGTCAAGTGTCACAGCATCCACGCGCTGTTCGCCTGCCATGATGCCGCCGCGCGGTTCATCACTACCGGCTATTTGCTCTCCCGCTTCGTTCACCACATGGACGAAACGCACCATGTTATCGTGAGTCGCCTGTGCATATGACCACCACTGCCACACGTCAACCTGTGCGCCCGTTTGCTGGACATGGACGCTATTCAGACGGATGTCACGTTCGAAATCAACAGGGGTTGCCAGCGAAGGCAGTACCGGCGCAGACATTGCAACATTTTCAGCGGCTACGGTGCGGCAAACCACATCTGGTAGATGTGACGGACGGCGGCACGGCGGCACCGGCTCCAGTGAGAGTGTGTGATACCCGGACGGAATGGGTACTGGCACGCGCAGCGGCATTTGCCCTTCAATGGTCACAGTATGCAGCGGGGTTCCATCCAGCGTGATAGCCAGTTTACGGTCATCGGCCTGTAAATCTGCGCTCAACATTGACCAGCCATCACCTGCACTGTATGTATGAATGTCGCCTCGCGCCTGTATCGTATCGGGAACACGCACATCAACCTCAAACTGCGCCGGTTCAGTGGCATCTGGCACACGGAAAACCGCATAGTGTTCGTCTTCATACAGCGGCGCATCCAGTGAATCATACACATGCTGCGTCAGCGTCTCATCCCATCCCCGGAACAGAATAATGATGTCAACGTCGGCCTCGTCCAGCAGGGTGGGATGCAGCGTGTTTTGCAAAATACTCAGCTTTGATGTAGAAACGGGTGTCTGCCGGGAGATAAACCCGGCGACAATTGGCTTTTGATGTGCGGTTTGCAGGTACATGGCCTCTTTTGCGAGAATCAGGTTCTCGTGCGGCAAATTCAGCACCGCCCGTACACTGTCGTCATCGCGCAGAGCGGCAATCTCTGCGGGGATGCCTGCCGGAACCGTGGGAAAATGCGGCAGGCCGTTCTGCCACGTCAGTTGATACTCAAACGCAATCAGCGCGATCAGTATGCCAGAAATGCCCCATTGTGCCGCACGCGGCAGCTTGCGATTAAGCAGCCACGCCACACCGTACCCCACCATAATTGCCGTCACCAGCCCGATCAGCAGATTGAATCGCCCCGGTGTGCGAATGGTGCCAATCACCGGCAGATAGCTCACCAGCGCAAAAGGCAGCGGAATATACGTTGCACGTCCATCCACAGCCAGCGTAACCGGCGTGTCCAGTAGCTTCAGCAGTGGCCCCAGCGATAAAACCCACGCTCCCGCACTCACCAGCAGCCAGCCACGCACTGCCCGGTAGCGAACCAGCGCGATGATCGCCAGTACAACCGCGACGACACCGATATACGCCGTGCCCTCTACAATGTTGGTGCCCAGCACTTGGCGCGGATAGTCCAGTGCAGCGAAAGCAGGGTGGAAAAATGAGGGTGTGACAATTGCCAGTGCATCCGACGCAAAGCGCACCGCCCCGCCGGGATCCGTGGCGGCATCTGAAGTGGCCTGCTCTACTGCTGCTGGAACGATAAACACTGTAGAGAGCAGCAGGCACGCCCCCACTGTGATGGTGATGCGTCGGAGCCACTGCCAGTCCCGTTCCAGCCACCGCGCCACCAGAAAATACAGCGTCACCGGGGCCAGCATGAAGATCAACAGCAGGGAACTGCCCAGTAAACCGAACACGAAAAACACCGCCCCCTGCACCACCAGCCAGATGCTCATACGCCGCCGCAGCCGGTACAGCACATCTATGTACAGCGGAGTGCCCCACAGCGCGATAATCCCGGCATGGGAGCCAAATAGCTGCCCCTGCACTGCCGGGTAAAGCATAAACACAGTTCCCGC
>JBCCQC010000310.1:0-5762 GCA_039024535.1 Chloroflexota bacterium | reverse complement strand
CATTATAACGCTATGACAGGTCAGAAGTTGCGGCGCTATTCAAATACCAGGATTCTTTTTATAAACGGGTTGAAAACCGGGTAATGCAACGGCGGCGAGATAGCATCCCGCCACCGTGATGTTGTACTAGCTGACGCGCGGCTTCAGCATAGCGAAGTGTTCCTGTGGGGTGGGCAGCAGCGCGTAGATGTGCTGTACGGCCTCTGCCTGGTTGTTGACTTCGAGCGTCTGGATGTAGCGCTTCAGCATTTCGCGCACATCGGCCACGCCCTGCTCGTCAAGCTGGTAGATTTCTACCGGGGAACCTTTTGCCAGACGCCGACGAATGGCGTCTACCGTCAGGCCCATCTCTGGCTGGATGCGCTGGTAAACCACGCCGCCGGTCATCCCGGCGCACATCCACGGGCCAGGGTCACCCATTACCAGCACACGGCCACTGGTCATGTACTCCATGGCGTAGCCCTTGAGGTTGGCCCGCACGCCCATGCCGCCCAGTTCGTCACGGATTGGTGATTTCACCTCACCGCCGAAGATCACGTCAGCACCACTCAGGCGGATGCAGGCACGGGTGTCTGCATTGCCCTGCACGATGAAGAAGCCTCCCTGTGCGCCGTAGGCGAAGCTCTTGCCTACGCTGCCGTCCATACGCTGGCCGTTGTGGTTCAGGCCTTTGAGGATGGTCACAGTGCCGCCGCGAGAGCATTTTGCAACGCCGTCCTGTGCGCCACCTTCTACCAGTACGTCCAGCGGCTCGTCCATGAAGGCGGCGAGGCCGTTACCTGGCACTGCGGAGTTGCTGAAGTAAAGGTGAACGGCGTCTACTTCCTTTGCGTTTTCGAAGTCGTTGCGCTGCAAGGCTCCCGAAAGGTGTGTGCCAAGGGCGCGGTCGTGCGCCATGACCTGCTCATCGTCGTAGGTGAGTTCGGTATCGCCCATGGCGATATGCTCGGCTACCACGGAGGTGATTTCCTTTGTGAGCGTGTTGCGCGGACGTGTGAGGCGGCGGCCCACGCCGGGCACATGCTTGTGTGCCTTCTGTAGGGATACGCGGCGCAGCAGTGGCAGCAAGTCGATGCGGTCGTGCATCATAATCTGTTCCAGCAGGTCGCCACGGCCTACCAGATCCTGCGCACGGGTGAAACCCATTTTCGCAATCCAGTATTTAATGTCTTCTTCCAGCATGTTGAACACGTTCACGATGCCATCGGCGGAGCCTTTTTCCGTGAAGGGGCGGAATGCCTTGAACCCGCGTGCTTCGGCTTCTTCGCGTGTTTTAACGTGTGTGGTGATACCGACATGGCAGGTACCCTCGTGGCAGCCACGGCAGATGGTACAGCCCACAGCCACCATTGCCAGCGTGCCAAACCCGACGCGGTTCGCGCCCATGCACAGCATCTTAACCACATCGCGGCCACTCTTCATACCGCCATCGACCCATAGTTCTACACTCTCGCGCAGTCCGCTCTCGATGAGGGCACGGTGCGAGAGCATCAGGCCGATCTCGGCAGGAAGCCCCACATGGCGCAGGGCGTGCGCCCGTGCCGCGCCCGTACCGCCTTCGTAGCCGGTCAGGTTAATTACGTCTGCGCCGGCCTTTGCCACACCCACGGCGATAATGCCGACACCCGGCACGACCGGGATTTTTACGCTGACCTTCGCGTGCGGGTTGGCGGTGTGTAGTTCGTCAATCAACTGTGCGAGGTCTTCAATGGAGTACAGATCATGGTTGTTGCTGGGGGAGATGAGCGCGACACCCGGCGAGGTGCTACGCACTGCGGCGATCTGATCGGTGACTTTGTAGCCGGGGAGGTGGCCGCCTTCACCGGGCTTGGCACCCTGCCCGATCTTGATTTCGATGAACTCCGCTGAGTTCAACAGTTCAATATTTACACCAAAGCGCCCGGAGGCAACCTGCTGGCCGCGATTGTGATAGTACTGGCCCATGATGTCTGCCATTTCGCCGCCCTCGCCGTTGACGCAGATGATGTTCAGCTTCTTTGCTGCTTCTGCGTAGGCTTTGTAGGCCAGTTCACCCTGAGAGCCAAGCGACATCGCGCTGATGAGCACGGGCATGTCGTGGCCGCCGATGGAAATATCGACATCTTCTGGCTTTACACCCTTATCGTTTTCCTTGAGGCCCATCAGGTGCCGTACTGCAATCGGGTGCTTGTCTTCTAGCTTGAACAGATGGGCGGTGTATTGTTGAAGCGTCATCTCGCCGTGTGCGACGGCTTCCGCCTTCTTCCACATCTTGGGGTAGAAGCGGTCGGGGTTACCCATGCGGTTTTTCGCCTCGCCGCGCAGTTCGGCTGCACGCTTATCGGCGTCTTCGCGCAGGGCATCCCATGTGAGGCCGCGCCCGTCGCTGCCGAAGTAGTTTGGTGTGCCGAAAATGCTTGCAATACCGGCGGAGAGGCCCACAGAGCTGAAGGAATGGCCGTAGCCGCGCAGTTCGTGGCAGCCAATAGTAGACGTGACCTTTTGCAGGCCCTTCGTCAGCACGCTCACCACTTTATCCAGACCGTCTACGATGTCTTCGGAGGTCAGTTCTTCCTTCGGGGCACGGGGGGCCGTGCCGAGGCCGACAGCGTACATAGCGTAGGGGATGATGCCGTTGGCACCCATCGAAACACACAGGGCAAGGTCGTGCAGGTCACGCAGAGCGCCAGACCGCAGGATGATACCCGTCTGGCGGCGCAGGTTGGGGCTGAATTCTGCCGTGCGCAGCGCTTTATCCACGGCGGCGGTTGCCAGCATCGGGTCAATCCACAGGTGCTCACCGGCATAAACTTCGCTGTCGTCCAGCACAAGGCACTGCGCACCGTTCAGCACGGCGTCGATGGCCTCTTTTTGCAGTCGCTTGATAGCACGATCCATGTTTTCGGAAGCAGCGGCGCTGGTAGAAAGCACAGCATAGCGCCCTTCGAACACATCGAGGATGTCTTCCAGTGTCATGGTACCGTGACGGTTGGCGACTTCGCGCATGTCGTCGGCTGTGCCAATGTCCACGCCACCCAGAATAAACGGCGTTTCAATCTGAATGCGCAGGGCGTCTTCGTTCACGCTCTGGCGGGGCTGAGGACGAACGCCCAGCACTACCTTCGTGGAAAACTGTGCCGATTCGCGTTCACGGTCAATGGCCGGGTTGGTGACGACGGCGACAGTTTCTTTGAAGAAGTCGGTCAGGTTGGTGCGCGTCATGCTGATAGCGGCCAGTGGGCCATCCCAGCCGAGTGAGCCAATCTGCTCTTTGTTGTTGTCAGTAATCGACTTGACCACATCAACGTGATAGCGTTCCCAGCCGAGAGCGGCCATCGTATTGGTGTTGATCTCGGCGACGTTGCGTTCCCACGGGCGGCCATCGGTAGAGGGGGGGGCGACCTCGGTTTCCAGTTCGGCAACGGCTACCGGAACCGGTGATGGCGCGAGTTGCAGACCATCCCCCGCTACGGGGGACTTCACACCGCCGTTTTTTGGCCGCTCTGGTGCAACTGGCAGGTCAGCGAGCGACCATGCACGTACCGGCGTGCCACCCGTATCGTAGCTGGTGTCGCGGTAGCGGCTGAGGACGTGGCGCTGAATGTCCGGGTATTCCAGCACTTCGATGTAGCGACCGGGGCGTACCTTCAGCGCAATTTTCTCGCCCGGTGCCAGCGGCTTTGGATCAGATACCATTGCGTCCAGCGGGTACACACCGCGCTCTGACGAGGCGAAGTATTCCTTTTCTGTCTCGCCGAACCAAAGCGGGCGCAGGCCCAGCGCATCCACGCCGAACACAGCAATATCGCCGTAGCGGGCGGCGACACCGGCTGGCCCCTGTGCAAATGGCCCGAACGACTGGCGAATTTCGTCGTACATCTCGCGCAGTTCTGGCATCGTCTGGATCAGGTCGTGCTCGTAGGGTGGGAAGACGAGTTCCATCGCTTCGATCAGGTCAAGGCCGTACTTCACGCACAGTGATTGAATGGTGCGGTCAACGTCCTGGCTGTCGGAGTTCATTGGGTCTAGCTGAATACCGAGCATGGCGGCTTCCATGCGGAAGCGCGAGATGGTGTTGAACTCACCATTGTGACCCATCACGCCGAAGGGCTGTACACGCTCGAAGATGGGGTTGGTGTTGGTACTGTAACGGGCATGGCCCAGCGTGATGGTGCTGGCGAAGTCCGGGTCGCGCAGTTCCGGGTAGTAACGGCGCAGGATCTCTACGGTTCCCTGTACTTTATAGACGGCGGCGTGCGACGACATGGACGGGAAGTGGACGCCGAGGTCTGTTTCGATGCTCGTCTGAAGGTCGAACAGGGTCGCTTCTAATTTTTCGGTGGGTACGCTGCCGTTGAGTCCGGCGATCTGCCAGAAAACTGGCTCTGTTTGCTCTGCGTTGGGGCCGAGGATGCCGCTGTTTACTTCGCCTTCTTTATCCAGCAGGATGTCGAGGCCGGCGGCGCTGATGCTGCGGCAAATCTGCTCAATCAGGTAGGAGGCGCGGGTGCGTGCGCTGTGGGGAATCATGACGTGGGCAACCCAGAAGTTGCGATCTGTCGCCAGTGATGAGCGCAGGCGGGCCTGTGCCAGTCGCTTCGTCCAGAGCTGGCGCGGAATATCCGTCATGATGCCAACGCCGTCGCCTTCACCTTCAATAATACCTGTACGGTGGCCCATGCGGGCAAGCGCTTCAATCGTCCGTTTTACATTGCCGTGGGTGGCCTGGCCGCCCTTGCGCACGGAGCAAATAAGGGCACAGGCGTCGCGTTCTCGTCTATCTTCAATGTGCAGGTCAAAATTATCTTGAGGTACTTGTACATCCTGCATAGGAACCTCTCCTTAATACCGTCGCGTGTTGCGTTCGAGTTTGTTTTCATCGGGTTTCGCTGCGATGTGAGCGAAAATAAAGTAATTTTCTTAAAGAACGAGGTGCATATTCACAAAAACTGGTGTACAGATTTGTTTCTGGTCATTTGTGACAACAGACACTATCTGCAATGTGGTGAATTCTATCAATACCTGTAAAAAAGTTGTACATGGCGCTTTGCAAGAATTTGCATGAGGGTTTCTTATGCATAATGTACATATGAACCCCTTAATGAAATGATTACGCCGTCGCAGACGGGCGTTACGCCGTCAGTTGAGCATCATCAGACGGCGAATGGTGAGCGCGAGGTGCAGCGCGAGGCGGGTTTCCGGGCGGTTGAGGTCGATTTCGGCAATCTGGTTGATGCGGTTCATGCGGTAGAGCAGCGTGTTGCGATGCACAATTAACTGCTCGGCGGTCTGGCTCAGGTTGCCGTGGCAGTTGAAAAAGGCTTCCAGCGTTTTGATGAGATCCGCATGGTTGCGCATATCGTAGTCTTCCAGCTTGCGCAGCGTGTTCTCTTTGAACTCCACCAGTTTTTCGCGGTCACTCAGGCTCATAATTAACTGGTACACGCCCAGGTTGCCGATGTAGAGTGGGGTATCGGTTTGCAGGCGGATGGCGAGGTCGAGTGCCTGTGCTGCATCGCGGTAGCTGTTGCGCCACGCACTGATTTCGCGGGCGGCCTGGCCCAGACCGATAGCAACGTGCGTGTTGGGGTACTGGCTGCGGACTTCTTCACTGAGCATTTCTGCCAGTTTGAGCGTGTGCTCTACCGGGTCTTCTGCTTCTGTGGCATGGAAGACCAGCACTTCCTGTTCGCGTTCGCGTTGCCAGATGAGCGCGTTGATGCTGTGGGCCTGTGCCACGCCGTTCACGATGGTTTCCAGGCGGCGCATGGATGGGGTTTTAT
>JBCCQC010000309.1:0-5772 GCA_039024535.1 Chloroflexota bacterium | reverse complement strand
CCACCTTCGCGCAGATCGTTGTCGTTCTCGATGGCAGCGCAAAAGGAGAGCGTTCCCTGCCACAGGCCCTCGAAATGGCCCGTGAACACAACGCCGAACTCGTTCTCGTCCACATTTACCCTGCTGGCCTCAGTGCCGATATTGACATGGCCGCCGAGCACTATCTGAAAAGCGCCACCACCCGCGTTAAAGCCGAATACGCCAATGTAGTACCCTACCTGTCTCGCAGCAACGACGTGAAAACCGCCATCGCAGCCGTTATCGACGAGCACGCCGAAACCTGCCTCATGCTGCCAGAACAGCGCCAGTCATGGTTACAGGCCTTCTGGAACGTGGACATGGCCGAAAGCCTTGAGCGTCGTTTCCCATATCTGATGATACAGCCCGTCAACGCATAACGCGCACCCCATCCCCACACGTGGAGCGGATATTCCCGCTCCACCGCACTCTGCGACACCACGCCTCTGCGTTAAAATCCCCACAAACGACCATACCAACAGGACATCCCCATGAACCACACCATCGGCATCATCGGCATTGGCTACGGACAGCATGTGCTGCTCCCGGTTTTCCGCGCACACCCGCGCAGTGACGTACTCGCGCTGTGCGCCTCCACGCAGGAACGCGCACAAGAAGTCGCAGCCGAACACAACATCCCCCGCGCCTACGGCAACTGGCGCGACCTCATCGCAGACAACGACATCAACGTGATTGCCATCGCCACCCCACCCCACCTTCAACCGGAAATTGCCATCGCCGCTGCACAAGCCGGTAAACATCTCCTGCTGGAAAAGCCCCTCGCCGCCACACTCACCGATGCACAGGACATGGCCGCCGCCATCGAAGCCGCCGGAATCGCCAGCATCATCGATTTCGAGTTCCCGGAGATTGACGCATGGGGCCACACCCGCCACCTGCTGCCACAAATAGGCGGCCTGCGGCACGTAGAAGTACTGTGGAACGTAGAAACCTACGCCAACCGCAACAACCTCACCAACTGGAAAACACAGGCCAACGGCGGCGGCACACTCTACAACTTCGTATCACACGTGTTTTACAACCTCGGCTGGTTCGTCGGCGAACCAATCACCGGCCTCTCCGCCACCCTGACGAAAACCCCCTCAGATGCACGTGACGGCGACACCGTAAACATCATCACCGCCACGTTTGCCAGCGGGCTGGCCGCCAGCATCACCGTCAGCAGCCATGCATTCATGGGCAGCGGCCACCGCTGGACGTTCTATGGGGATGACGGCACGCTGGTACTGGAAAACACCACGCGAGATTACATCTACGGGTTCACGCTGCGCTATGCCCTGCGCGGTGATGACACTTTCCGTGAGGTGGAACTCCCGGCAGAAAATCCAGATGTGGACGGGCGGCGTATGGCAACCGGGCGGGTGGTCGCACGCCTGCTGGACTGGATCGAAAGTGGCGAACCATCACAGCCCACCATCACAGACGGCCTGCGCGTACAGCAGCTACTCTCAATGGCTGAGCAATCCCACACCGAAAAACGCTGGCTCACACTCTAGAAAACGAGCACATCCGCTCCCTACAGTGGTTTACATGCTGGAACACCAGATGTGACGATTCCGTCACAACCCCGTAAAAATCGGGTCACGGCTCCCGGCTATGCTGTTGATGTAGAACGAATCAGCAGAGTTAGCAAACGCCATGACCCGTTCCAGACGCAACTTCATTCACATCGGCAGCGCAACCGCCGCAATAGGGGCCGCCGCTGCTGGCGGAGTGGGGGTCGCCCGCCGGATGACACCGGCGGCACAGGCCAGCACCACCACCGCCCCGCAGAACATCCACCTGCTCAACCGCATCTCATACGGGGCCACACCCCAATCTATCGCAGAGGTCAACACACTCGGCTACGACGCCTACCTCGAACAGCAACTCAACCCGCAGCAAATCGACGATAGCGCCGCAAACGCAAAGCTCGCCCCCTACACCGCCGTCCTCAACCTCACCCACCAGCAGCTTTTGCGTCAGGCAGAAGGCCGCATCGAACAATCCCTCCCCGCCGCTGCCATCCTGCGGGCCGCCCACAGTCGCCGCCAGCTACAGGAGCGTATGGTGGAGTTCTGGTCAGATCACTTCAACGCCGTCTCAGAAGACATCCTGTTCATGATGCCCACCTACTACAACCGGGACATCCGCGACAACGCCCTCGGCAACTTCCGCTCACTGGTACTGGCAACAGCGAAAAGTCCGGCCATGCTCATCTACCTCGATAACTTCGTCAACGTGGCCCGGCACCCTAACGAAAACTACGCCCGCGAACTGCTGGAACTGCACACAATGGGCGTGGACGGTGGTTACACCGAGGCCGATGTTGAGGCCGTAGCCCGCGCCTTCACTGGCTGGACGGTCAACGAAGCCACAGAAAACGGCTTCATCTTCGACCCGACCACCCACGACACCAACCCGAAAACCCTGCTCGGCCACAACCTCCCCGGCGGGCGCGGCATCGAAGACGGCCTGCACGTCATCGACATTGTATGCCGCCACCCGGCCACCGCACAGTTCATCAGCCGCAAGCTCTGCATCAAATTCGTCAGCGACCGTCCGCCACAATCACTGGTCGATAGCACCGCCGCCGTATTCACCGCCAACAACGGCGAGATTAAGCCGGTACTGCGCCACCTGTTCACCTCACCACAGTTCAAAGCCGCCACCGGGCAAAAGTTCCGCCGCCCGTTCGACTTTTACATTGCCGCACTCCGTTCCAGCGGAGCCACGATCACACAACTGGAAATGACCCACGAAAACCTCGAAACACTCGGCCAGCGGCCCTACGGTTGGCTGCCCCCCAACGGCTACCCGGCAGTCGCTACCCCGTGGCTGACCACTAACGGCCTGCTTTCCCGCTGGAACATCGCCATGCGAATGACAGAAGCCTCTCAGGGCGGCGATGACACCGGCCTGCGCGTAACCCTGCACGAGGAAATCGGCAACCCGGTCACAGTCGGTGAGCTGGTATCAACCGTAAGCCAGCGCGTATTCGGCTACGTGCTACCGGCACCCGACCTGCAAACATACATCGCCTATGCCTCCGATGAAACCGGCGCAAGCACTCCCGTCACCCCGGCGCTGCTCTCACGCAAGCTGGGCACACTGTTCGGCCTGATGATGGCCTCGCCGCAGTTCCAGTGGATTTAGAAGTAAGGGTAGGGGCACAGTGCTGCACCCTCCACCACACCAACCCGAACAACATGGAGCAATACAGAATGTGCAATCACACGAAAAAATCCGGCAAACACTGTGCCCGCTGTCCGCTGCACGTCTTCGGACTGCGCCGTAAACCCACCAGCATTGCACTCCCCGCCATTCTCACCGGGCGCCGCCCGGACGAACCCGACGCCGCCCCCATAAACCCCATCCCGAACGGGATGAGCCGCCGCAACTTCCTGCGCAAGATGAGCACCGTAGGCGCAGTGGGCGTGGGCCTGTCAGTAATGCCGAAGTGGATGCCACGCATGGCCTTCGCACAATCCCCACAGCAGTCTAACGGCGAAATCGTCGTCGTAGTGTTCCTGCGCGGCGGCATCGACGGCCTGACGGCAGTAGCCCCCTACTTTGAAGGCAGCAGCTACTACGATAAGCGCCCCACCCAGCACCTTAAAGAACCGGGCAGCGGAGCCGAAGCCGCTATCAACCTTGACGGACGCTTCGGCATCCACCCGGCCATGCAGCCCCTCAAAGACATCTACGACGCCGGGGATCTCGCCTTCATCCACGCCACCGGCCTCACAGACCCCACCCGCAGCCACTTCGACGCAATGATGCTGATGGAGTTTGGCACACCCGGCAACAAAACCACCACCGATGGCTGGCTGGCCCGCTATCTCAAAGCCACTGCCGACCGCAACGGCTCACCATTCCGGGCCGTGGGGATGGGCCACATACTGCCCACATCGCTTGCAGGGGGGGTATCTGCACTGGCGCTGCAATCCATCGCAGACTTCCACATGGACGGACGCGCTGACGAAATCGCCCGGATGCAAAAGGCGCTCGCAGACCTCTACACCATCAACGCCCCGCAGGACGAACTCGACCAGCAGGCCCGCCTCGCCTTCGACACCTTCGACCAGATGGAAACCCTGCGCACACAACCCTACGTCCCGGCCCACGGCGCACAATACCCCGAATCTGAGTTCGGCATGGGCCTGCGCCACATCGCACAGATTGCAAAAGCCGATGTCGGGCTGGAAGTCGCTACAGTCGATATTGGCGGCTGGGACACCCACGAACAGCAGGGCACCTTCGGCGGCGAGTTCGAAATACTGCTGCGTGATCTAACCAGCGGCCTCAACGCCTTCTACCGCGACATGGGCAACGACATGCGCCGCGTCACCGTCATCACCATGAGCGAATTCGGGCGCACCGTAGACGAAAATGCCAGCGCCGGTACCGACCACGGCCACGGCAACTTCATGATGCTCATGGGCGGCGGCGTCAACGGCGGCCAGGTCTACACAGACTGGCCCACCCTGAACGAAGACGCCCTCGCCGACGGCGACCTCGCCATCACAACCGACTACCGCGACGTCCTGGCAGAAGTGGTTGCCAACCGCCTGTACAGCAACGACCTTGACTTCATCTTCCCGAACTTCACCACCACGCCGCTAGGCCTCGTCGCCCCGGCATAAAACACACCCATTCCGCAGGGGCATGGCATACCATGCCCTCACACAAACACAAACATCACAGGGACATACCCACATGCTCAAAAAAACGCTCATCACACTCGCACTTGTTCTCACGCTCACCGCAGGCATCGCCACCGCCCAGTACGGCGACAACAGCCCGGAAGCACAGGCCGCACTCACGATGCTCACCGCCACCGACGAATTCCAGCAACTCGTCAGTGACTATCCCAACTACAGTACCTTCATCGAACGCGAGGAAAACGAGTGGCTCATCGAAGTCTTCGCAGAAACCGAAGACGACGAAATCTGGCTGGGCGCCGCATGGATCGACGCCACCACACTGGAAATCCTCGGCTACGAAACCGCCGACGGCGAAGATGAACAGGAAGAAATGGAAATCACGCCAGAAATTCAGATCATCATCGACACAATTGCAGCCACCGAGGACTTCGCCGCCAACCTCGCACAATACCCCGGCTATCAGTCCTTTGCCTACGAAGAAGGCAACGAATACGTGTTGATCGGCTTCTTTGCATCAGACGGTGAGGACGAGGAAATCTTCCTCGGAGAGGCTTTCGTACAACGAGACAACATGCAAATCGTTGAGGCTTTCGTGCCCGTATTCCTCTCGCCAGACGAGATCGCACAGCGCACGCCAGAGATCATCGCCATTGCAGAGGCAGACATGGCCGTTGCCAGCATGATCGCCGAACTGGAACTCACCAACCCGCAGGTAGAATATGAGCCAGATGAACAAACATGGGTCGTCTTCTACGAGCAGGGCTACGATTTCTACGAAGTCATCCTCGGCGCTGACGAAGAGGCAATGACAGGGCTGATGGTACTGGATGTAAGAGTATTCAGCGAATTTGATGAAGCCGAGCGCGAACAACTTGCCCGTGACGAAGCCATCACACTCGCATTCGAAGCAGACGCACTCGCAAACATAGACCTGCCGGAAGACTGGTTCACGCGCATCACCCCCCTTGGCGCAAACCTCTACGGCGTGGACTTCATCACCGAAGACGTCACGCTAATTGTGCAGGTCATCGTAGACATCAACCAGCAGCAAATCATCGAAGTTATCGAGCAGGCCAGCTAAGGCCTG
>JBCCQC010000308.1:0-5774 GCA_039024535.1 Chloroflexota bacterium | reverse complement strand
CTGTGGTCGAACTTGAAATTATCATTACTCAAGACGTTCAAACTCATGGCTACAGCACCCGAGCTAACAGCTTTCTTCTCTCTGACTTGGTTGTATAGCGCAATTCCAGTAATTGCTCTAGCACAAAGAGCGGAGTAATAACTGTTCGTGCTTGAATTTCCCTCTTTTACTACCACGGCCACTCCATTACAAGCTATTGCTCGCTCTTTTTCAATATCTGAATGACGCGCCAATCGCCATACAATAAAAATCAGATCCAGCTTTGTGTCAGAATTGCTCTCGGAACCTATTATTCCTAAGAATAAGCTTGTGGCATTTCTATTTGACAGAGCTCTAAACAATTCCTCGTTATCAAAGTCATCTCCTTCTATTTCTGCGGCCAACTCATGAGCGGCACTCTGCCGAGCATCTCCACCTTTGTTGATTTCGACCAATGTTGCATCAATGAATGTCCTCTCTGGCTGTCCTGCCACTTCGGAGACTCCTTCAGTGCTTCGACGAGAAGTATGGGCAACATTTAACGAATGAACAACTTTATCATTCAAAGGTACAGGCAAGTTCTACCACAGGCGGGCGTGACGTGCCACGCCTACCCGCTGCAAATGCTGCTGCTACCGAACCGGCACAATCTCTCGTACTACATCACCGTTGACGACGACAGCCGGTTCTTCCTGACGAGAATCGCTTAAAATCCAGCCCGTTTGACCGGCGTAGCGTACCTGATACCAGTCATCGTAGGGGAATTCGCGGGTGCGCCCGATGATGGATACAGTGCTGTTGCCGGGGATGACGGTGCCCAGTGATGACGTGCGCGTGCTGGGGCGGCGGTAGACCAGCCGGTCGTTGACGATGAGGCCGGTAACGCCGAGTTCTGGCGCACCGTCGAGATTATCGAACACGCTGCCCTGTGCAGGGAGTTGTTCCTCGGTGATGTTGTTCAGCGTGAGCGAGCGCCCGGACGCCCAGCCGATTTTGCCGTTTACCACCACGCGGAACCATGTGACATCAATGTTTTCGTCGTTGTTCTTCGCCAGCACACGGTAGGTGCGGGTGCCGCCGAACTCGTTTTCGCGGGTTGCCAGCGTGACGAACGTTGCGCCCAGATATGGCCCGGTGCGCACGGGTAGCACTTCCACGCCCTCGATGAGCGTGACACTTGGCACGTTATCCGGGGTGGCGGTGGGCTGCGGGGTGCTGTTGGCCGGGTCTGGTGTGGCGGTGACTGTGGTGGAGGTGGTGCCGGTGTCTGTTGTTACGCCATCGGCTTCACCGTCTCCGTCGATGTCCTGGTTGCCTTCTTCTGGCTGGTCGGTTGGTTCAATGACCTCGTTCGGGTCATCGTTGACGACGACGAGCAGAATATCCGGGACGGCGGTGGTGTTATTCGGGAGGGTGGTGGTGTATTCCTGCGGAATTTCCGTCAGTGAGGCCACAATGTCACAGTTCGCGTCTGTGGGGACATCAAAGGTGATGACATTGACCGATATAAACGAGTTCTGGCTGGTCGACTGGACACTTGAGAGGTCCACGTTGGCTGCGTCGTTGCCGTCGCTGGTGCGGATGAGGCAGGCGTCCGGGGTTTGGACACGAATTTCGAGGGTGAGGTCGGTGGCCGGGTCAGCGTAGGTAAAGCCGCCGGTAAAAATATATCGGATGGTGGTAAGCTGGCCTTCCGGGATGTTAGGACGGGTGATGGACATATCCGGGTCTGTGCGCAGTTCGTTTTCGTCGTTGTCTATGATGCTCACGACGTAGGTGAATACTTCCAGCGCGGTTGCACCGCTGTTGATGCGTTCTACTGTGATGGTGCAGTTGTGAGTGCCGGTCTCGGCGTAAGCATCGTCAATGGGAGAAATTTCTACGGTGGAGAGGTCTGACGGGTCGTTGAGGTTAAAGGAAACCTCATTGTTGGCGTTGACGGCACCGTTACCCGGCTTGATTTCACACTGGCGGGGGGTGAGGTTTTCCATTGTGGTGGGATCTTGCAGGACAGGTAACCGCGCTGACTCAAAAACACGGATCGTCACGGTATCGGTAATCGCACGGTCGATGCTGAAATCCCATGCGATGAGGCTGGTACCTTCTTCGGTGAGGGTGGCGGTGCGCTGGCCGGATGATGTGACCAGATCGACGTTATTATCCTGCTGGAAAACGGACAGGATGGCTTCGGCAGCGCCGTCGGGGTCATCCACAATATTGAAGGTGGTGGTTATCGGTGCAATATCGGTCATGGCGACGTTATCGGTAACGGTGGTGGTGATGGTGCAGCCGGTGTTTTCTTCGCCCGTGTTGCCATCAGCGATGGCACGAATGCCGATAGTGACTTCGCCAGCGCTGGCAAAGTTCGCGTTGGTGGAATCCAGTACGAGTTGATTGGTGGTAATGACTGCATCGTTTTCGTCCAGCAGTTCGCACTGCGGGGTGCCGGGGGTTGCTGTGCCGTTTTGCGTGCCGACGATGGCGAAATCGAGCGTGTAGGTATCCGGGCTGCTATCCCCGATGGGGTTTGACAGTGTCAGGTCAATATTGTTAATCAGCCCTTCGGACAGTGTGATCTGTGAGGGTGAAATCACAAGGGTTTGTGGGTCGTCTGGTTGGATAACGAGAAACTCGCTATCGTCATTGGATAGGCGGCTGGTGCCGGTGTAGTTGACAAAGCCGGTGACACTGCACTGGCCTTCGACGTTTTCCTGAATGCCATCGGCAATCGCATTGATGCGGACGCTGACGCCGGTATCCCAGTTGGCGCTGGTAAGCTGGGCTGGAAGCTGGCTGGTGAAGGACGAATTACACTGGTCGTCACCGGGTTCAATCCACACCTGTACCGGGGCAATTGGTGGGGCGGCCAGCGTCACGATGACCTCGCGTGCGCTGGAAACCCCTTCTACCAGACGTAGCTCCTCGGGATCCGTCAGTGAGGTGGCGATATTGGTGTAGTCAAAGTTAAAAGCAGGCTCGGCTTCTGACTCATCGTCGGTAATGGGAAATAGAATTTGAATGGGTGTGGTGAGTGTGTCGTTGTTGGCGCTGGTGTACAGTTCATCGGTGGTGAGGGCCGGGTTAATTACGACATCAACACGGCAGGTGTGGTCGCCTTCTGGAACGGCGTCCTGTGTAGCACGCAGGCCGAAGTCGGTGTCTGTTGTGCTGTTCCAGTTGGTCTGGTTAAACGTGATGTCCAGTGTGGTGACGACCGCATTGCCGTTGTTGATGTCGATCAGTTCGCAGTCGTCTGTGCCGCCGTCACCGGCGGGGATGGTGAGTGTGAAGACGACGCTTGATGATGGGAGTGGCAGGGTAGATAGTGTGAGTGTCTGCATATTTACGACGTTGGCACTACCTTCGGTCAGGGTAGGTCGTATTACCGGGACTATCAGATTACCGGCAGTGATCTCCCCGGTGCGTTCGCTGGAACCTACATCACATGAAAGGCGTTCTGGACGGGCTATGCTGAAGATGTCTACACTGATAGCGTTTCCGTCAAAATCCACACAGGAGGCTACACGGTCAATTGCGGGGCTGTCGGTACCAAGAAATAGCTCACTGCTCTCAACAACGGTAGCAGGGTCGTCATCGAGGGCGATGCCCGTGCCAGTGGTTGTGCAATCCGCTGGCAGGAAGTTGCGATCCTGAATGTTGATCGGTGTTGTGTTGATCTGGCAGTTATCGCGGTCAATGATGATATTTTTCGCATTGATGGTGCCGGAGTTTGTGAGACCGATGCCAGTGTTGTCTGCAATAGATACAAAGCTGAGGGTAGCTGTGCCGCCAGCACCCACTGTGAGGCCAGTGCCGCTGTTTGTGTAGATGCTGGAGTTGACCATGGAGACGGTGCCGCTGGTTATGGCAATGGCACCCGCAGCCGTATTGTTATTGAATTTGCTCTGTGTGATGGTCATGGGGCTGGTGCTGGTGGTATCGATGAAGAGGCCGGTGCCCGTGTTGCTGAGTGCAGATTGGCGAATGATAAGGTTATTCGCTGTGCCAAGTGTGGCGCTGCCGCCTACGTTGATAGCGCTGTTGGTATAGGAAAGATTTGTAACGAGAATGTTGGATAGATTCAGGATTCCGGCAGCACTATCCACCGCAACGCCGGTCGCGGAAGCCATCTCATTGAATGTGACATCTGAAAGTGATAGCGTGCCGCTGGTGTGGGTAATGCCGCTACTGTCAGGCGTAAAGTCAGCAAAAAACGACATGTTCTGAAGAGTGACGGCGGCGGCAGTGTCCACGATGAAGGCGCGATTGCCTGCCGGTGGCCTGATGTTGACGCCAGCAGTGGTGCCGTTGGTTCCGTCGATGTTGATGTTATCGGGGTCGTTTATGGTGATGGGCGATAACAGGTTAATGTTGGTGACGGCGCTATCAAGGACGATATTTACGTCTCCGCCGGCCAGTGCGGTGTCTGCCACGGCCTGACGCAGTGAACCGGCCCCGGCATCGTTGTTGTTGGTGACGGTGAATGTTTGCTGCGCGTTTGCTGCGGGGGCGATGAAGACGCCGACCACTGCAATTAGCAGACCTGCTGCAAATAATAGACGATGCTTGACAGAACTCATGGGAGGACACCTCCGATAAAAACGACGATGCGTATAAATTTCAATACAAGGTTAGCACATACACATGGTGTGCTGCCAAACGTAAAGAGACTATGACAGGTCAACCCTCACTGGCCGCTAACCGTGCAGCGTTTTCGTCGGCGAAGGCGATGAGTTCCTCGTTGCCGATGGCTTCTGCGGCGGCCCGCAGATTATTGTATGCTTTCAGGTAGTCCGGGTTCAGTTCGATGGCGGTGTTGTAGGCATTGATGGCGCGTTCCACATCCCCGGAAACAAAGGCATTGAAGCCGATATTGTTGTGGACGATAGCGTTATCTGCTAAGTAGGCAAGCGATTGCTGATAGTAGTCGTCGGCGGTGGCATAGTCCCCGATGTTGTGGGCGGCCAGCCCGATGTTAAATAGTGATTCGCCGAGGTTCTGGTGAACACTGGTGGCTTCTGCTTCGATTTCTGCTTCTGGTAGCACAGCGAGGAACTGCTGGTAGTGCGCTACGGCGAGTTCGTATTCCTCGTCGGTGTAGGCAATGTTGCCACGAAAGCGATGTCCTTTCCAGTTGCGGGGGTGGTTTTCCAGCAGTTCGTCGAATAGCACGGCGGCCTGCGGGAAATTATCGGTGCGGTAGTGGTAGACGCCTTCGTTCAGCAGCCCGGTTGAACTGATGGGGTAGTCTGTGCGGTGGTCTGCCCACAGGGTGCCACTGTTCGTCCACACTTCCACGCGCTGCACCGTCATTACCATACCTGCCAGCACAACGCCGCCGACTGCGGCGGCCACGCCGTAACGCACAGGCTCCGACTCGTAGAAGCGCTCCCACAGCCAGACGGCCAGCATCGCCACCAGCAGGCAGATGAATATCGCCGGGAAGTAGAAGTAGCGGTCTGCGCGTTGAATGGCAATGGGCACAATGTTGGACACAGGCAGCATAAACACCACAATCCCGGTTACAGAAATACGCCCGACGCGTCCACCCCGGATGAACAGGACGACAAGCCCCAATACGATAAGCGCACCTAACGCCATGCTCAGCCATCGCGTGTCTAAGTCTGTGGCGTTGTAGTAGTAGCGGTTGTTCAGGTTGAACGGGGACAAAAACGACACGACGTAATCCCACGTAACCATCAAAAACAATTTGGCGCGCCCCAGCAGCGATTCTGTAAACGGCGGTTTGATGGCATCAACGGCGGCGTGCGCCTGTATTTGCACATAGGCAGCAG
>JBCCQC010000307.1:0-5778 GCA_039024535.1 Chloroflexota bacterium | reverse complement strand
TGACGGGTGATGTCATCGTTGATGAAGCGGAAGACGAGAAAGGTGCTGGCGGCCTGGGTAACCTGATGAACCGTTTTGGCGGTCGTTAGCCAGAACAACCAACCATTCCAGTAAACCATCCATTTAGTAGAGGAAACACAGTATGTCATTGTTACGTCGTATTGAAAAAGGTGGTGGCGGAGACAGCGGTGGTGATGACCCGCGCAAGCCGCCGAGCGGCGGTGATGGCGAAAAGCGCCAGCGCCCCACCCGCCAGCGCCCGGTGCAGGGCAACGCTGCCAAGCCCGATGGATACTCCGACCTGAAGGGCCGTGTGCAGAACCGCCTGCTGCAAGAAATGGACGGCTCTGGTCTGGATATTTCGAAGAAGGATCAGGTTCGCGCTCACATTGAGGAACTGTTCAACAACATCCTTGCAGAAGAAAGCATGGTGCTGTCCAAGTCCGAGCGTAAGCGCCTGTTTGAAGCGATTGTGGCAGAAATCCTGGGCTTTGGGCCAATTGAAATTCTGCTCTCTGACGAGTCCGTCAGTGAGGTGATGGTAAATGGGCCAAAAGACGTTTTTGTAGAACGCAAGGGCAACCTGACCCGCGCCAACGTCGTCTTCGAGAACAACGACCATGCGCTGCGCATTATCGACCGTATTGTGGCACCGCTTGGCCGCCGTGTGGACGAGAGCAGCCCGTTGTGTGACGCCCGTCTACCCGATGGCTCTCGTGTGAATGTGGTTATCCCCCCAATCGCGCTGAATGGCCCGACGATTACCATCCGTAAGTTCTCCACGAATCCGCTGCAAATTGAAGACCTCATTCGTTATGGCTCCATGACGCCGGAAATCGCGGAGTTCCTGCGCGGCTGTGTAATTGCCGCCCTCAACATGGTAGTGAGTGGGGGTACTGGCTCCGGTAAAACCACGTTGCTTAATGTGCTGTCGAACTTCATCCCCGACGGCGACCGCATCATCACGGTAGAAAACGCGGCAGAGCTACAGCTTCAAAAAGAACACGTCGTCACACTGGAAAGCCGCCCACCCAATATTGAAGGCCGTGGTGAAGTGACCATTCGTGACCTCGTCATCAACTGCTTGCGTATGCGCCCGGAGCGCATCGTGGTAGGTGAGTGCCGTGGTGGTGAGGCGCTGGACATGCTCCAGGCGATGAACACCGGCCATGATGGGTCGCTGACGACGCTGCACGCCAACACCCCACGTGACGCGCTGGCTCGCCTTGAGGTGATGTGCCTGATGGCCGGTATGGAACTGCCGGTACGTGCTATTCGTGAGCAGGTCGCCAGCGCGGTAGACTGCATCTGTCAGCAGTCGCGCCTGCGCGATGGCTCTCGTAAGGTTCTGGCGATTACCGAAGTGCAGGGTATGGAGGGTGAAATGATTACCCTTTCCGACATTTTTACTTTCGAGCAGACTGGCCTGGAAGGTGGTAAGATCATCGGTCGTATCCGTCCGACAGGTATCCGTCCCAAGTTTAACGACCGACTCGAAGATGCTGGTATTCACGTACCGCCGTCGGTTTATGGCCTGGGCAGCAAGCGCCGCTAGAATCCTCTAACCAGACATTGGGGCGCCATGCTTGACGCCCCACCCCTTCACCACATAAAATCAGGGTAGCATGTGGCGGGTGCCCCGGCGGTGTCGCCAGTGTATAAAGATGTTAACATCCTGCTGTATGCTCCTGTTTGTAAGGTAAAGTAGAAGCACACACCCGGAGGAGAAAGGGCATTTGATTTGGAATTGACGACAATTATTGCTATTTCTGCAACTGTCATTGCGCTTATCGTAATTGTGGTGGGTGTTATCAGCATTCGGTCAGAGCGTGACCTGCTGGAAGAACGCCTGAACAGTGAGCCAGAAAATGAAAGTCTCCTCAACTTTGAACTGAGTGAGGAAGAAGAACAGCAGCTTTCTGTTCGCTCACGTGCGCTGGAATCCCTCGATGAGATGTTATCTGAGCGATCGTGGGGTAAAAACCAGCGGACTTTACTATCTCGTGCCGATCTTAAGATTACGGTGGCGGAGTTTGCCATCCTGCACGTCATTACAATGGGTGCTGTGTTTGCGGCGACCTACTTCGTTTTCTTCCGTGGCAACCTGATCTTTGCGATTCTGGGTGGTTTCATCGGATTCTTCCTGCCGCGCATCTATGTAGCACGCCAGGTCAGTACCCGTCTGATCAGGTTCGAAAACCAGCTACCAGATACGCTGGGCCTGTGGGTCAACGCGCTGCGCTCCGGTTACAGTGTGCTCCAGTCGGTGGAGGCCATCTCGAAGGACTCGCCAGAGCCAACAGCCACGGAATTTGGCCGTGTGGTGCGTGAGGTGCAGCTTGGCATCAACGTGGAAGACGCACTGGATCACCTGCTGGAGCGTGTGGACAGTGAAGACCTTGACCTTGTGATTACCGCAGTGAACATCCAGCGTGAGGTGGGTGGTAACCTGGCAGAGATTCTCGAAGTGATTGCCAACACCATCCGTGAGCGCGTCAAGCTGAAGGGTGAAATCCGCGTGCTAACCACACAGGGGCGCACCACCGGCTACATCATCAGCGCGTTGCCTATTTTGCTGGCGCTGCTGCTGAACACGATTAATCCTGGCTTCATCGGGCCGCTGTTTGAAAACCGCGCCTGTGGCTGGCCGATGGTAGGTGCTGGCCTTGCACTGATTGGTATGGGCACGGCGGCTATCCAGAAAATTGTAGACATTGAGATTTAAAGAGGTTAACAGATGGCAATTGGTGTAGGAGTCCTGCTGGTTCTCGCGCTGGTGGGGGCGCTGGTCTACATTGGCCTGCGTGATGATGATGACCGTGACCCGCTTCAGGAGCGCCTGGCAGAGTTCGGTGAGCGTGAAACGCCACAATCTCTTGAAGAAGTCGAACTCTCGATGAACTTCAAAGATCGTGTGCTCATTCCGTTGCTGCGCAGCATGGCTGACCTGACCAGCCGCCTGACGCCGGAAAAGCAAATTGAGCACACCCGCAAGCAGCTTGATATGGCGGGTATGGCCGGACAGATTGAACCGGCGGTGTTCTTCATGATCCGTGTGGTAGCGGCTGTCATGTTCCCGATCCTGTCCTTCCTGATCTTCTTCGTGTTTTCCACCGGGATCTTCGGCCAGCAAACCTCCGCAGCGATTACCGCTGGCTCTGCTGCGCTGGGTTACTTCCTGCCGTCACTGTGGCTGGGTAGTAAGATCAGCAAACGTCAGGACACGATTGTAAAAGCGCTGCCAGACGCGCTCGACCTGCTGACGATCTGTGTGGAAGCCGGCCTCGGCTTCGACGCGGCAATGGGCAAGGTGTATGAAAAGTGGGATAACGACCTGTCACTGGCATTCGGTCGTGTTCTGCGAGAGATTCAGCTTGGTAAGGGCCGTCGTGAGGCGCTGAAGGATATGTCTGACCGTCTGGGCGTACCGGACGTAACGACGTTCATCGCGGCTGTGATCCAGGCAGACTCGCTTGGTGTGAGTATGTCGCAGATTCTCCGTGTTCAGTCCGACCAGATGCGTATCAAGCGCCGCCAGCGTGCCCAGGAAAAGGCGCAGGCTGCCCCGGTTAAGATGATGATCCCGCTGGCGTTCCTCATTTTCCCGTCCATCTATATCGTACTGCTTGGCCCGGCTATTCTCGGTGTGATTGAGGCTGGTGTTGCCGATTCGTTCTAAACATCATGCGCCACGAGGATCGTTTCTCCGGGTATGATTCACACCCGCAGGCCCGGCAAACCACCGGGCCTGTTACGTTTATGTGGCACTACCTGCTGGATTTAATCTTCCCACCCCGTTGCGTTCACTGTGGCCGTGTGGATTACCGCTGGTGCGACCGCTGCCAGACCCTGCTGGACGACGTTCCACTACTGACTGCTACACCCCGCCCCCCGCCCCCACTCGCAGGCATTGCCACCACCGCCACACACACCGGATTGTTGCAGGAGCTGGTACAGGCTCTCAAATATGAAGACGCACGCCTGCTGGCATATCCCCTTGCGTGGCGTGTAGCCCGCCGTGTGGAACAACTGAACTGGCCGGTAGATTCCGTCGCTGCTGTCCCACTTCATACACACCGTTTACGAGAAAGGGGGTATAATCAGAGTAAAGATTTAACAATCGAGATTGCGGAACTCCTCGGGCTACCAGACTATTCTGAATTTATTGTCCGCGATCATTACAGCAGGCCACAGGTGGGCCTCAGCAGGCGCGAAAGACGTCAGAACGTGGCGGGCGCGTTTTCTGCAACTCCATCGGTACGTGGCAGGCATGTCCTGCTGATAGATGATGTATTCACCACCGGGGCCACACTGGGAGCCTGCGCACAGGCGTTGTTATTAAACGGTGCGGGGGCCGTATACGGAATGACGGTCACTGCTGCCGCGTGAATCGTTTTCAACCAACCAGTAAAGGACGCACTATGGACATCCAGATCAGCGGTCGCAATGTGAAAATCACAGATGAACTGGAAAGCTATGCCCGCAAGAAAGTAGATCGGCTGGATCGTTACCTCCCTAACCTGCGCGACATCCGCATTGACCTTGCACGGCAGCACAACAGCAAGGGGGATAATATGTCCATCGCTCAGATCACCGTCAAGCACGAACGCGGGGCCATCCTGCGGTCAGAGGAAAAGACCACCGCAGACCTGACGCAGGCTATCGACACGGCAGTAGATAAGATGTACCGGCAGATTCGGCGTTTTAAGGGCAAGCGGATTGACAAGCGCCGCCGCGCACGGTTCCATGCCACGGTAGAAGAACTGACCGCCGCCGAGCCACTCCCCATTGATGACACAATGGACACTGTTGCAGAAGAACTCCCCGATGAAGTGGCCGACCCGGTGGTACGCCGCAAACAGGTGAACATGATCCCGATGGACGAGCAGGAAGCGATTGAGCAGATGGAACTGCTGGGGCACAGCTTCTTCATGTTCTACAATGCAGATACTGGCGCGGTGAACGTCCTCTACCGCCGCGCCGACGAGGGCTATGGCCTGCTGGTGCCAACCGAATAATTCCCAGTGCTTTGCTGTGGGTGGCTGTGTCGCCACCCACCACAACCTTGCCGCGCCGCCGCCCCTGTGCTAGATTGTCTGCGCTTTTTCCTATACTGCGAGGCGCTATGCGCGGATCTGTTTTCATCATTATTCTTGCGGCACTGGTCGCGGCGGCGGTGGTAGCCCTTGCAGGGCAGGCCATCTTCCAGCCGAACCTGCCACTGATTGTTGACGCTACGTTCGACCTGGACACCATCACCCCCAACGCCGACGGCGACACAGACATCACCGGATATAGCTACGAACTGAGCGACAACGCCACCGTCTCCATCACACTGACGGGCGAAGACGGCACTGAATTTGCCTTCCGCGATGGTGAAATGCGGGCGCGTGGCGAGTACAGCGGCCTGTTCAGCGGCGTGGTAGATGGCTACATGCTGGACGACGAGACGTTCGGGGGTGAGGTGGCACGCCGCCTGATGCCGAACGGCACGTACACATGGGAACTGACCGCCGTCACGGAAGATGGCGAAACAGACGCAAGCGACGGCACACTGACGATTACAGACGCCGACGCTGAACTACCGGATATGCCGATTTTCACCATCTCGCCAGATGTATTCTCTCCGAACCAGGACGGCATCCGCGACCGCACACAGATTAATGTGGTGCTGGAAAAAGACGCGATGCTGGAGGTCTATCTTGAAACGCCGGACGGCGCACAGATTTTCATCCCGCCGCAGATTGGCGAAACCCGCAGTGGCGAGGCCGGGCGCTT
>JBCCQC010000306.1:0-5788 GCA_039024535.1 Chloroflexota bacterium | reverse complement strand
GGAGAAAACGCTGTTGCGGGTGTGCAGGCATTCAATGCAATGGTTGTTGGTAGCGAACACGAAGAAGGGTTGCGTGGCGTTATGAGCACCCAATTGTTCGGGATGGCACCAACAGCGCCCTTCCCGGCGTTCACTGTCACCCCGGCAGATGCACCTGAACTGCAACATGCTGTAGAAGAGTTCGAGCACCTGATTGAAGAATTTGATGAGCTGCAGAACGGATACGGCGTGCTCATCGTCTCCCAGGCCCAGGCCAATGTGAAGCGTGTAGACGCCATCATTAGCTGGGAAGTGGAAGATGAAGAAACGGGTGAAGTCACGCGCACATTCAGTGGTGACTACACCTACATTCACGAAAATAGTGAGTGGTTCGAGTAGGAGTAGTTCCCTGGGGAAGGGCACTGACCTGCTGAACCGATAGCAAATGCAGGTTCCCCGCATCCACTGAGTGGAGCGGGGAATTTAATGCACGGGACAGAGGACATTCATGAGATTAGATCAACTTCTGATTAAGACCACAGAGACTCGTATTCTGGTCGGTCTGGTCACATTTGTGGCGACAATGGTTGTCGTCGGTTGGGTCGGGATTAACGAACCAGCCCGTATGGAAACATTTGCCGATCAGTTTGAGGGGCGCTCGATTGAACGTGGTGCGAAACTGTTCAACGCGAACTGTTCTTCCTGCCACGGTGTAGACGGCCTGGGCCAGGTTGGTGTGGCACCCGGCCTCAACAACCCGCAAATGTTCGGGTATAACCCTTTTGCGGCCATTGACCGCGAACAGGAACAGCTTGAGTTTGAACTCGGCACGGAAGTCACGGCAGAGCGCGAAACCGAAATTCAGGTTCGTCTCGATGAACTTGCCAGCGAACGCAATGCGCTGGAAACACAGCTTGCTGATGCCATTGCCGCCGGTTACGACGTAGAAACGACCGAACGTATGGATCAGGCTGGCTGGTCTGGCAGCATTCGTAGCTATGTGCTGACCACGCTGGTACATGGCCGCCCCGGTAGCCAGAACTACTGGCCCAGTGGTCAGGGTATGGCCGCATGGGGGCAGACTTCCGGCGGCCCGCTGCGTCAGGATCAGCTTGAAAACCTGACGGACTACATCATGAACTGGGACAAGGGCAATGCATGGACAATTGACGACTTCAACGCTGTCAATCAGTACGCCATCCTGCCCGCAGACCCAAGCATGGTCGTCACCGACCCCGATGCCGTAACAGTAGGTGTGGACGTAGAAGCTATCGTCGCGGAACTGGTCAACTACGAGGGCGACCCCGTTATCGGTGAGCAACTGTACACAGCCTATGCCTGTGTTGGCTGTCACCTTGGTGGCGCAGTTGCCCCTGCAACCGAGGCTCAGTGGGCACTGGTTGTGTCCGGTGCAGATGGCCGTCCGCACTCCGACGACCCGGTTCGTTACTTTGTAGAGAGCATCGTGGCTCCGAACGCATACGTTGTACCGGGCTACGCCGCTGGTGCCATGCCAGCCAACTTTGGTGAGCGCATGACCTTCCAGGAAATGGCTGATGTCATCGCCTACGTAGAACAGCAGGGCACATAGCCTGCACCACCACAAAATCGCAACAAAAAAGGGCCTTCGTCACTGCGGCGGAGGCTTTTTGTTTCCCTGTTTATAAGTACAATATGAGCACATTTTTCGCCGCTGGCGTAACCTGCTTTACGGCCAGCGCAGGACAACACAGGAGATAATCATCATGGCACAGTTTCGCAAATTCGCAGCAACCGCACTGCTCACACTGCTGGCATTGTCTGCACTGGCGACGGTCGCGCTGGCTGTGGAAGAAACATCTGGCCCGCCAGAGGCTGCCTCTGGTACTGGTAACCTGATGCTGCTGATTGGTGTGGTGGCTATCGCGGGCATTGGCGCGTACATGCTCCGTCGTGGTGGAGATAACGACGGCGAAGAATCTTAATTTGTGGCCTACTAACCCTGTGAAAAAGTTCACACAGTGGTACAATTATAACAATCAAGATAAGCAAAAATAACGGGGGTACCTGCATGGCACAGATGACTGCTGCGTGGGAAAAAGATAGCTCACGTAAGGCCGATATTGAAAAGCTGACGAAACGCGGCAGCCGGACAAAGTTTATGGTGGCCGGTTTGATTGTGTTGAGTGCAGCGCTGTACCTGATCGTTACCGGTACACTCAGCGGAGCACGCTACTTTATCACCGTGGATGACCTGCTGGCCGATGTTGATGGGGAGTTCGCCGGAGAAACCGTGCGCATCAGTGGGGCAGTACTTGGCGATACGATTGTTTACGACACCAGTGATCCGGGTATGCCTGTACTGGAATTTACAATTTCACACATCCCGTCAGAGTTTGACAATCTAGCGCTGGCGCTGCACGAGTCCGTGAACAACCCGGATCTGGCACGTGTCCACGTCCGTATTGAAAACGAAGCTATGCCGGATCTGCTACAGCACGAAGCGCAGGCCATTGTTACCGGTACACTGGGCGAGGATGGTGTCTTCCACGCCAACGAACTGCTGCTCAAATGCCCCAGCCGCTTTGAAGAAGCCGGTGTGGATCAGGCCATTGCTGGCTGAGCATGATAACGCAGGGGGATGAAAGACTATTCCCCGACAAACAACCACAGATTTATTGTTAGTTGCCCTTCAGGAAAATATGTTAGCCGAACTCGGACTCTTATCGCTTTTCCTCACGTTTGCCGCCTCTATCTATGCTGTTGTGATCTCAGTATACGGGTCGCAGGTGCGCTCTACAAAGCTGGTCACCAGCGGGCGCAACGCCGCCCTGCTGACCACGCCGCTACTGTTCGTATCCCTCAGCGCACTCTTTGTTGCGCTCGTTACCGAACAGTACCAGATTAGCTACGTTCATTCTGTGACCGACCCACGCACGCCGATGTTCTATCGCATCACGGCGCTGTGGGGCGCACAGGAGGGGTCGCTGCTGTTCTGGTCATTCACCATGAGCCTGTTTACAGCCGGGGCCATCCTCATCAACTGGAACACACAGCGCCGCCTGATGCCTTACGTCATCGCGTTTATGATGGTGAATCTGGCGTTTTTCGTCGGGCTGAGCGTGTTCCTCGAAAACCCATTCGAGCGCTACTGGGTACTGGAAAACACTACCTCCGGTGAGCGAACCGCGATACAGGCGGCACTCATTCCAACAGCCAGCGGCGCAGAAGCGGTCATCCCACCAACAGAGCGTGCCCTTGCAGATACAGCCAGCGGCCTGAACCCGCTACTGCGTCACTTCGGTATGATTATTCACCCGCCCATGCTCTATCTCGGTTTCGTCGGGTTCATCGTCCCCTACGCGTTCGCAATGGCGGCGCTTGCCAGCGGCAACCTGACCACAGACTGGATCAAGGTCACGCGCAAATGGACGCTGGTAGCATGGCTGTTCCTGAGCCTTGGCCTGCTGCTGGGCGGACGCTGGGCCTATGATGTGCTGGGCTGGGGCGGCTACTGGGGCTGGGATCCGGTCGAAAATGCCGCGTTTTTGCCTTGGCTGATGGGCACCGCGTTTTTGCACAGCGTCATGGTGCAGGAGCGGCGCGGGATGCTCAAGGTGTGGAATATGTTCCTTGTGATTGCGACGTACACGTCTGTGATATTCGGGACATTTGCGACGCGCAGCGGCCTCATCGAGAGTGTACACAGCTTTGCCCGCAGCGAAATCGGTATGCCGATGTTCTTCTTCTGGGGCACGCTGACGCTGATTTCCGTCGCGCTTATTCTGTGGCGCTGGAACCGTGGCGAACTCAAAGATCGGCGAGAATTTGCTAACATTCTCAGCCGCGAGTCCATGTTTGTGCTGAACAATATCATTTTCATGGCGTTGTTTGTGGCGATCTTCTGGGGTAGCTTCGGCGCTCCCATCGCCAGCGAACTGTTTGCCGGGACTGAGATTTCCATCGGTGCAGACACGTTCAACCGCATGACGGCTCCGATGTTCGCGGCCATGTACGTGCTAATGGGCATTGCCCCGCTGACGGCATGGGGCGCGACGGCAAAGGGTAAATTCGGTAGGCTGCTGCTGGTACCCGGCGTCGCTGCGATTGTGACGCATGTTGTGCTGCTGCTTGCGGGTATGCGCGAGAGTGCCGCGCTGGTTGGTTACACCATCGTAGTGTTTGCCGGGTATGTCGCCCTCTACGAAATCTACCGGGGCGCGAACGCTCGTCGCAAAGCCACCGGCGAAGGCTGGTTTTCTGCGACGTACAAACTGTTTGTGCGCAGTCGCCGCCGCTACGGGGGTTACATCATTCACATCGGCATTGTAATCATAGGTATCGGTGTGATTGGCAGTACCCTCTTCCAGTTCGAGACGCAGCGTACCTTACAGGTTGGCGAAACGCTGCCTGTGCAGGGCTATGACCTGACGTTCGAGGAGATCAACACCGGGCAGATTGCCCGTGATGGCCGTGTGATGGACATCGCGCAGTTGAACCTGAGCCGTGACGGACAGGATTTGAAAACGCTGCGCCCCCGCCAGGATTTATTCCAGCAGTCTGACGGCCAGTTTATGCCGATGACGATTGCATCTGCGCACAGCACCACCGAAAATGACTTCTATGTTCTGCTGGTCGGCTGGGAGGAAATTTCCCCGGATCAGGCCACATTCAAGATTTACATCAACCCGCTGATTAACTTTGTGTGGCTGGGCGGTGTCGTGCTTATTCTGGGCACCATGATCGCAGCCTATCCGGAAAAATCACCGCAGCGCTCACGCCAGAAAACCCGCCAGAGCAGCAGAATGAGGGCAACCGCATGAAAACGCTGATAGCTGCAATTGTTGCCGTCTGTGCGTTGCTGCTGGCAATACCGGCACTTGCGCAGGAAACGACTGTAGACACGTCCGCGATTACTGATGACGAAGTGAACGCCATCGCAAAGAAGATGTTCTGCCTGGAGTGCGAAAACATCCCGCTGGATGTGTGTGGCACACAGGCGTGCATACAGTGGCGCGACGAAATCCGGCTGCAACTGGCGGAGGGCCGCACAGAGGCCGAAATTCTGGAGTACTTCCGCGTCAACCACGGCGAACAGGCCCTTGCAGAACCGGGCGATCCGGTTTTGCGTGTGCTGACGAACGCGACGCCATATGTGTTCGCGCTGCTGGCACTGGCTGGAGGCGTGTTTGTGGTGTTCCGGTGGCAGCGGAACGCGTCCAGCGAACTCGCAGACACACGCTCAGATGATGGCCCGCCGGATGATTACCTTGCTCAACTCGAACAGGATTTGCGCAACTCATGACCGTGGACAACACACAGGAGAACACCCCGAATCGCGGCCTGAACGCTGCTTCCATTGCTATTCTCGTCGGTCTGGTGATTTTTATTGCAATGGTCGGGGTGCAGTTATCACAGCGTAATGCCCCGATCAACCTTGGCATCGACAACCCGGCACCGGACTTCGCCGTTACTACATTTGACGGCGAGACAATGGATATAGAGTCACTGGCCGGGAATGTAGTGGTCATCAACTTCTGGGCAAGCTGGTGTGCGCCCTGCCATGAGGAAGCCGACGTGCTGCAAGCTATATGGGAAACCTACGACGACCGCAACTTCATTATGATGGGTATAACCCACGCCGATGTAGAGCGCGACTCCCGCGAGTTCATCGAGCAGTACAGCATCACCTACCCCAATGCACCCGACCCGGGGGCGCACATTTATGACCGCTATGGCCTGACCGCCGTGCCAGAGACGTTCGTTATTGCGCCGGATGGCACGCTGGCCTATGTACTGCGCGGCCCACTCACACAGACGACGACGCCGG
>JBCCQC010000305.1:0-5793 GCA_039024535.1 Chloroflexota bacterium | reverse complement strand
TCACCCTGGCGGACGGCTTCCTGCTGGCTTACGTCGCCAATCAACAAACGATCCAGAAATGTGCCGCGCAGCCGCTTTTCAGCATCGCTGATGGCTTTTGCCTTTGCCATTTCCAGCGCACAGGCGGCTGCGCCGTGTTCTGCTACCAGTGAATCAATATCGTCGAAGTTGTTTTCCTGCCCGATGATGGAGAGATGCCCACGCCCAAGGTCTTTTGTGATGATGGGCGCGATCAGCCGTGTGATGCCTACTGTAGAGAGTGCCTGCATGACCACCGGGTTTGCCAGTTCGGATACGCGGTGCCTGTCCTGTAAATCTTCTGGCAGGCTGCTGTTTTTTTTGATTGTTGCTTCGATCTCATCCCAGTGGGCCACCATACCGGGTTGTACTGTGCTGTGGATTACGCGCAGGCGCTTATCCTGCACGACGACGGACTTGCCCGTAAGCCGCGCCATTGAACTAACGAGTTCGCCGATGCCCTCATTGCGCGATGAGATTTCTGTAAGCTGGCGGTAGATTTGCGTGCCGCGTTGTTCGATCTGCCCGCGCCGGTTGACCAGCAGGCCCACCACGGCTTTTTCTACCGCACGGATGTGCGTGCCGCCGGGCAGCGTCATTACGGGCAGGCCATAGGCGTTAGCCTCTGCAATTGCGGTGGAATCTGGCGTTTCGCTGAGGACAACGGCAGCCGCTTCATTGTCGGCTGCCCAGCGGATGACATCCAGGGTGCTGGTTTTAATGCTGGCTTCTGCCGGGGCAACCAGAACGATCTCATCGGGCTGGGTAATGCCAGAGGGGGCGGCCCCGCCAGGGTACACCACACAGAACCACGAGACAACGTGAGCTAACAGGCCATCACCCGCTACCACGCGCGTCCCCAGTGGGAGGGCCAGTTTGCGGATGTCTTCTACGGTGATGATTTGATTCTGTTCGACGACCATGATGTTATACACACGCCCTGCTTACGGTACATTGCATCCCGATTATATCGTTTGCACAACGATGTGCAATTAAGTTTCGTTCGTTACCAGCCCGAAGAAGATGACCGCTGCGAATGCCAGCAGCGAAAACCCGATCAGATTCAGTTCTGGCTGCTGGAAGTTGATGCCACCAAAGATGATCAGGATGACGCCGATAATCCATGTGGTGGGGCTAACGCGCCAGCCACGGGTGTACTGATAGATGCCGCTGCCCATCAGCACAATACCGCCAGCCATGGGCACGACCCAGTTCGGTATAGTGATTGCGCCTACGTTATCCTGCGTGATACTGAGCACGGCAAAGATCAGCACCAGCAGGAACCATGTGATCTGCTCTGCGCGGGCTTCCTCCATGCTTTTGCGTTGTTTTTTTGCCATCGGGCGTTCGCCTTCCTGTGATTGTTCAGCGTCTGTTAATGTTGTTATAGCACCGATGCCAGAACAGAGATAGCCCGTCTATTGCCCTACGCTGTGTGGACGCGCTTGCGTCACGTCATTACACTACAAAATTGCGTATAACATGCAAACGACAATAACGAGACAGGAAACACACATGCGAAACCTGATAATGATACTGGCGATGATGGCTGGTCTGTTCAGCGGGATGACTGTGCTGGCTGATGGTAATGAGGACGATCCGACTCCGACAGCTCCGTCGGTGGGGCGGCGTGGTGCTACGATGAACGATAACCCGGTAACAGAAGATGGCACCTGCGCGTTTGAGTGGGCGTTTGCCGCCGGCGACACTGAAGCCTGCCCGGAAGGTGTGCCGATGGAAGGTGAGATGGTGATGCAGCGGTTTGAGTACGGCTACATGATCTGGGTACAGCCCAATGATCTGATTTACGTCATACATAACACGGCAGAAAGCCCGCGCTGGTTCGCCACACCAGACCCTTACGTGATCGGCACGCCAGAGCGCGATTTTTCGTTCAATGCAGAGCCACAGCCCCCGCAGACATCACAGCCGCGCCTTGGTTTTGGTGCGCTGTGGCGAGAAGATGACGCGACCCGTGCGCGGATTGGCTGGGCTGTACAGGGATGGGAGGCGGTATATGACGGTCGTTTGCAGCGGGGCACGGATGGTACAATCTACATTGATGAACCCGGCGGCGGGGTTTTTGTACTGATGCCGGGGGCAGAGGACTGGAAGCTGTACAGCACGCGCTGAGGCTTTACCCGAGAAGGGCATGGCACAACCATGCCTCTACCATGTGGACATAAACCGGGGGATGAGCGTTGTATGGCTCTGTTCGCTGCAATCCAGACGACACAGAGACAGGGTGAGCGATGGTGGAGGAAATCCGACGGGTTGGCATATTAACCGGGGGTGGCGATGCCCCCGGCCTGAACGCGGTCATACGGGGCGCGGTGCTGACCGGCATCAACTGCTACAATTATGAAATGGTGGGGATTCGTGAGGGGTTTGATGGGCTGATGAACCATATGCCCCTCGTTCCGCTGGATCGTGACCGGGTGCGGGGGCTGCACATGCGTGGTGGCACGATACTGGGTGCGGCGAACCGGGGCAGCCCGTTTGCGCAGAAAATGGAACTGCCGGACGGGACTACAGAAAAACGGGATCGCTCGCAGGAGGCCATAGAACGGCTGCGCGAACTGGAAATTGACGCGCTGATTGTGGCCGGTGGCGACGGCACCATGGGGATTAGCTCGCGGCTGAGGGCTATTGGTGCGAAAATCGTTGGGGTGCCGAAAACAATAGATAATGACCTGGGCGAAACGGACGTGACGTTCGGGTTTGATACGGCGATTGCCACGGCGACTGAAGCGCTCGATAAGCTGCAAACCACTGCGGAAAGTCATCACCGTGTGATGGTGCTGGAGGTGATGGGCCGTGATGCTGGCTGGATTGCACTGACGGCAGGGGTGGCCGGTGGTGCCGATGCCATCCTGATTCCAGAAATCCCATTCCGCATGGAAAGAGTCTTCGCTAAAATCCGGCAGATTAATGAGGCAGGGCGGCGGTATAGCCTCGTTGTGGTTGCAGAGGGCGCACACCCCCATGACGGTGAACAGGCATACTATATTGGCGAGGCTGGCGAAGCGGCGGCGCGGCTGGGTGGTATGGGCAATTTTGTCGGTGCAGAGATCACGCGGGTGCTGAATACAGAAGTGCGCGTAACGGTGCTGGGGCACTTGCAGCGTGGTGGCACCCCCACCCCGCGTGACCGCTGGCTGGCGACTCGTTTTGGCAGTGCGGCGGCGCATATGGTGGCGCGGCAAGAGTGGGGTATGATGGTGGCGCTGAAAGGCAATGACCTTGTTTCCGTGCCGGTAGAGCGTGCCGCCGATGTGAAATTGATTAACCCGAACAGCGAGCGTGTGCAGATGGCACGCGACCTTGGCATTACACTGGGAGATTGAATGCAGGACGATTACCGTACACCGGATGAACGCAGCGAGGACTGGGAGGGGCGCTTCCAGCCCATGTATGTGGTGCGTGATGAGCTACAGCAGGTTGCGCCCGCCCCACAATCGGCTGCGGAGCCTGCCCCGGTACAGCAACCGCAACCGATGTATCGCCCGCAGCCGCGTATGAACCGGCGGCGGCGCATACTGCGCTGGGTGCTGCTGTTCCCGTTTGTGGCGTGTATGGCGTGCTCATTCGTGTATGTCATCATCCCGCCGCCGCCGACCGATATTCTGGTTCTCGGTGTGGATGCGCGTCCGGGCGAAGGGTATGTGACGCGCACCGATTCGATTATGCTGCTGGGCGTGCAGCCGCGCCGGATGCGCGTGAGCCTGCTGTCGATTCCGCGTGACCTGTTTATCAATGTGCCGGGGTATGGCTCACAGCGGATAAACACCGTCAATGTGCTGGGCGAACTGGAACGTGAGGGGTATGGGCCGGAACTATTGAGTGCGGGTATCGAAAATAGCTTCGGGATCCAGCCAGATAAGTACGCGCGGCTCAACTTTGATGCGTTTGTGCAGCTTGTGGATGCGGTTGGCGGCGTGACGATCAATGTGCCGAAGGATATTGTGGATTACCGCTACCCCACGCGGAACAATGGCACACAGGTGGTGCGGTTCGAAACAGGCAGGCAGCGCATGGACGGTGAAACGGCGCTCATCTATGCACGCACGCGCCACGCCGACGATGACTATGGCCGTGCGGAACGCCAGCAGCAGGTGATTACCGCACTCATGCGCAAGCTGGCAAACCCGCTGAACTGGGGCACGGCGATCACCGTTATTAGTCTGAATGTGGACACGAACATGAACCCGCTGGAGATGGCCCTGTACGCGCCGCCAATGCTGGTCAGCGGGGCCACAGGCACGATAGACCGGCTGGTGATTGATCGTGACTACATTCTGCCGGGTGGCGGTGGGGCTGTGCCGAACTACGAGAAGCTGGCCCCGTGGCTGGAACCCCGCTTCGATTAATACGCCTGCCGCAGGAAACGTTCGAGTAGCTCTGTTTGCGTGGATGGCGGTAGCTGGTAGTTTTTGGTGCTGGCACGCCGCTGCCGGGTGATTTCCGCGAGGGTGACGGCGGCTGCAACGGAGATGTTCAGGCTGGTGACGGCCCCGAACATGGGGATTGTGACGTGTGAATCGGCAAGGTTAATCGCTTCGTGGGTCAGGCCGCGCCGTTCATTGCCGAACAGCACTGCCACCCGGTCAAATTCATCTGCCGCCCAATCAACCGCGTAAATATCGTGTGCATCTGCTGTCGCCACCGTCGCTGCAATGTGGAATCCAGCTTGCTTCAGGCCGTTGATGCAATCGGTAATGTGCTCTCCACCGTAAACTATATCTACCCAGCGTTTTGCCCCCCGTGACGACCTGTGGCCGGTGTTCTCGTCGTCGTAGATGTTGCCCTGGTGGTTGGTGTAGTGCAGTGTCTGGATACCGAAGGCGTCACAGGTGCGGGCCACAGCGAACATATTGTGCGGGTTGGCAACATCCTCAATAATCACGTGCAGGCCACGCTGCCGATTTGCTACCATGCGCTCAATTTTCTCCACTCTTTCTGGCAGCATCTGGGCGCGGAGTACGTCAAGCGGGGCAGTTTGCGCGAATGTGTGTCTGGCGTCTGTGTCCATGTGCGCCTGTGCTTTTGCTGCTATGCTTTTTCCTGCATGAGTTGCCCGTGGGCACCGGCCCATATGTCTGCCTTGCGCGTGAATTTGGCGATGTTGATGTCTGCAAAGCGGGGCAGCAGTGCGATCATCATCTGTGGCATCTCGTCCCAGTCATCATTATGCACCATTGCGGTAAGGTTGTTGGCGGTGTTCCCCACCCATTCCCATTCCAGCCGGAAGGCGTCGGCTTTCATCCAGTAGTCGCGCTTTTCCCACGCCTGTGCCGATGACTCAATCCCCGCTTCGATTTCGCGCAGGGAAAACACAATCGCCGCGACCATATCTTTCGTGTCTTCGTCTACGCTCTGTTTTGTACTGAGGTGGCGCAGCAGTTCTGTGATGGTGCGGCGCAGTTGATTACGGGTTTTGCCGGTGCTTGCAGTGTGAATCACACGCCCCATGCCGGTTGTTCCTTTCGCTCTCAGTCCGTAGAAACCGGACGAATGCCATTATAGATTTTAGTGCCGCCGATGGTCTTGAGGATGACCGGGGCAGTTTTGTTTACATACGGTTCCAGCTCACGCGGGGTGAGTGGCTTGTTGCCGTTCTTCAGAAACACGCGGAAGATGTTATCGACCATGCTGGCCTGTGGGTCAATGAAGTCATCGCGGCGGGCGGCCTGCTGCAAGGCTCTGTCCAGTTCGTCGGATTTGAACACCTCGGCAGTTTCCGGGTGGATGTAGTCCACCACAGAGCCTTCGTCG
>JBCCQC010000304.1:0-5804 GCA_039024535.1 Chloroflexota bacterium | reverse complement strand
ATAATATTGACACGAGCGCTTTCAATGTCCCTGGGGGCAGCCGGTATGGGGGAGCGCTCGTCGGCCAGTTCACGTTCCAGGGTGAGCGCGTTCTCTGGCAGGGCATCGTGGTTGTAGGTAATGGGCATGTAGGCGAGCATTTCTGGCGTGTTCTGGACGTGTTCTGGCTCCATGCGCTGCAAAAACCACAGCACCTCACCTGTTGGGCCAACCTCGTCAAAGCGGCGGTCTATGTTCATGGCGTAATTCATGGAGAATATCTGCAATTCCATCGGGATGTTCTCGCCAATGCCGCCGATGTTCTCCAGAATTTCCTGTGTGGGTAGTGGGCCGCCACCAAACATATCGAGGATGGCTTCTGCGAGGTGCATATGTCCTTCGTTCGCTTCGGCCATCAAGCCCTCCGGGAACCACGCCCCGGCGACATTGAGCAGGCTGTCGTCAATCTGCATGGCCTCGTCTACGGCAAATAGCACATCGTCGAATTCGTTGCTGGCAATGATGTCCTCTACATTAAAGACTTCGCTGGCGGGTAGCCCGTTGCCGCCATTTTCTCCTGCGTTGAGCGCGTGCGGCTGTGCCAGCGCAGCGGCGAACTCTCGCGGGGTGTCGCCGGTATTCAGGCTGTCGTTATCGAACAGCACGGCGATAACCATGAACGCGCCATACTCTGCGCTTTCGCCCTCGCGGATGCTGGTGATTTCGGCGATAGCATAATCGAATTGAGAAAACACCACGCGCTGCCCTATTTCGTACTCGTTGGCCGGGTCGTAGGGCAGGGCATTGGCAAAGCGCTCGGCCAGTTTTTCGGCCTCTGCGTTGAGGTGCCGCTCTACCAGCAGGCTGGCGAGGGTGCGCGTGTTCATCGGGGTTTCACGCTCCAGCAGGAGCGTGTTTAAATACTCAATGTCGTCGTCAGTGACGGCAAAATCCTGAATCCATTGTTCTACGGTTGCCACGGTTGGTTGCCTCCGTCGGGTGGGCTGGTACGGCAGATAAAATTGCAGAGATGATCGGGTAGGGTGTCATAATCCTGTGGGGAGGGCAGGAGTGCCTGGAGCAGGTGTTGCACTGCGGAGCTATTACAATTCATTGCGCAGGTTGGTGATCTGGCCTTCAGTCTCGTTATTTTGAGGAAGTAAAAGTATATATGAAACTCATGTGGCGTGGCAAGCGTCGGGTTGACCGTGTGTTAGCGCTCCACTATACTTGCCCCTCATAACGTTTTGAAATTCCACTCAACTTTAAGGTGAGATATGTCTACAAAGAGAACTTACCAGCCAAAAATCCGCCGTCGTGCGCGTGTGCATGGTTTCCGCAAGCGCATGAAGTCCCCCGGTGGTCGTAACGTCATCAAAAGCCGCCGCAGGAAGGGCCGCCACCAGCTTGCCGTGAAGCCGGGCCGTGCGAAGCGCGTGAACTGGAACGGTACGAAGGGCAAGCAGAGCAGCAAGCGCAACAACAAGTAGCACTCCCCGGTTTATGCTGCCGCGCCAGTATCGCCTGCGGCGCTCACAGGATTTCTCCCGACTGCGGCGTGAGGGAAAAGCGTTTCACAGCCGTCTGCTGCTCATCAGCATCGCGCCGAACACCCTCCCACACAATCGCTATGGCTTTGTTACCAGTAAGGCACTTGGCAATGCCGTGACCCGTAACCGGGCACGCCGCCAGCTACGGGAGGTCATCCGCCAGCTACACCCCCGGTTGCAACCGGGGTACGATGTGGTGGTGGTAGCAAAACGGGCTATCGTGCAGCAACCTTCTGATGAGGTTGCACGTACAGTAAACAGATTGGTACACCAGGCACAGTTGTTAACAACCTCCGGAGAGCAAGATGCTACGCTGGATAGCCCTGAAGACCCTGAGATTCTATAAGAAGTTCATTTCACCCGTGCTGCCACCGTCGTGTCGGTTTGAGCCGACGTGCTCTGTGTACACTTACGAGGCAATTTCACGCTATGGATTTTTCCGTGGGGCATGGCTGGGCGCAAAACGCATCTGGCGTTGCCAGCCCTTTTACCCCGGCGGCTATGACCCTGTCCCTGACCTTGAGGAGAAGAAAGCTTGACGCAGAAGAAAATGTCGCATCGACATTCATTTATTGTTAGTGCTGGTTTGCTGGCCCTCTTGCTGACCGGGTGTATCGGTCAACTGGGTACCCGCTGGGCCGGTTTGACTGTGCTGGACGATGGCCGCACGATTGCCTATGCCCACGAAGATACCCTCGCGCTGATTGACGCCGCTACCGGCGACCTTGTGCCGAGGTTGACTGCTGATGGTAATGCTGTGGTAGATGCTAACAACGACCCGATCGAGTGGCGTGTGCGCGGTAATGAACTTGAAGAGAACGCGCAGTTTTTCGCGGCACCCATGCAACTGGACGATGAGACGCTGGTCGTTGCCACGCTGGATGGGCGCGTGATCGAGTTTGACCTGCAAACGGCGCAGGCCCTCAGTGATGTGGGGACGCTGGTGCAGGAGCGCGGCAACACTGTTACCGATGTGACCGGTACCGGGGGTACTGTGTTTATCGGGTTGCAGCAGCAGCTCCTCGCACTGGATAGTGACACGTATAGCCAGCAGTGGTCGCTGACGACGGATCATGCGGTGTGGGCACCACCGCTGGTCGTTGATGATACCGTGTATGTCGTGTCGCTGGATCACTTTCTGTATGCTGCTGATCTTGAATCTGGCGAGTTTTTGTGGTCGCTGGATGTGGGTGGTGCAGCAACCGGCACCCCGGCCTATGATGCGGAGACTGGCACATTGTTCGTCGGGACGTTTAACAACACGATTCTGGCAATCACAACGAATGATGTGGCCGACGATGAGCGCATCATCAACCAGTATGAGACGGACGAGTGGGTGTGGGGGTCGCCAGTGCTGGTGACAGAGCCGGATGAGAGCAAAAAGCTGTATGCTGCTGATCTTGCCGGGAACGTGTATAAGCTGGATCCTGTTACGCTGACGATTGAAGGTGGCTGGCGTGCCGAGGTCGCAGAGGGCGCAATCCGCACATCCCCGGTGGTTTACGATGAATACGTGGTTGTCGGCAGTCGTGACGAGAGCGTATACTGGTTGGATAGAGACACCGGCCAGACGCTGGAAAGCTGCCGCTTTAACGGCGAAATTCTGTCGGACATTCTGTACTTCCCGGCAGATGGCGAGGCGTTTGAGCAGGATACGCTGGTGGTGAGCACACTGGCACGCCGTGAGGCTGTACTGGGGCTGCGGGCGCTCGCGGACGAGATTGTGGACTGTGAAAGTGCCCTGCTGTGGAACTTCAATAGATAGAGATGGCAAGCTGATACGGCGGGGAAGCCTTGTGCTCCCCTGCCGGGTTGAGGAGAAATCATTTTATGTGGAGCTACATCATCAACCCGTTTATCACGGCGCTTACGCTGTTTTACTCGGTGACGGGCAGTATTGTTCTATCTATCGTGGTGTTCACGGTGGTCACGCGGATGCTGCTTTACCCGCTCACAGTGCAGCAGCAGAAGTCCATGCGGGCACAGCAGGAACTCCAGCCAGAGATCAAAAAGCTGCAAGAGAAGTACAAAAACGACCGGGAAAAGCTGGCGCAGGAGCAGATGAAGCTGATGCAGGAACGGGGCGCAAACCCATTCGGCGGGTGTTTGCTCATGTTCGTGCAGCTTCCGATTTTCCTCGGGTTGTACCAGGCGATTATCTATGCGCTGGCCGCGACGCCGTTGCAGTTGATTGATATGTCCGGGCGGTTGCTCATTCCGGGGCTGGCCTCAGAAATTCCGCTTAACAGCCTGTGGATGGGTATGGATCTGACATTGCCGCCCACGCAGAACCCGTGGTTTGCGCTGTCTTTGCCGGTGCTGGTAGTGGTTACGACATGGGCGCAAACTCACCTGACGATGGGCAGCACATCGAAGAAAAAGAAAGAGGACGAGAAAGACACCAAGTCCAGCAAGAAGAAAGATAAAGATGACAAAGGCGGCGGCCAGATGGATCAGGCGCAGGCCATTCAGCAGCAGATGAAAGTTATGATGCCGCTGATGTTCGGGTTCTTCTCGCTCAGTTTTTCCGTGGGTATTTCGATTTACTTTATCACGTCGAACCTCATCGGTGCATTCCAGTATGGCATCTTGCGCCGCAACCAGGATAAGCAGGCCGAGGCTGAAGCCGCTGCTGAACTGACTGAAACTGTCATCGAAGAAGAAACCGAAAAAGAAAAACCGAAGAAGGCTGCGAAAAAAAAGACCAAAACGGCGAAAAAGACTAAGAAAGCCACCAGCTAGCCAGCAACAGCGTGTCATGTGGTGGGGCAACACAATGGCCTCCCACAGCCTGACAACTGAATCAGTTTCCATTTTCAAGAAAGGAGATTGGCGCTTCGGTCTGTCCCCGGCAACGGGGTGGAACTGTGCGCCATTTTTGTAATTATGACTGCACCCACTTCTGTAGAAATCACAGCCTCCACTGTTGAGGAAGCCATCGCAAAAGGCCTTGAACGGCTCGGGGTAGGGCCAAGCCAGGTGATTGTTGAAGTCGTCGAGGAGCCATCACGCGGGTTGTTTGGCCTGGGGGCACGGCAGGCGCGTGTCCGGCTGCAACTGCTGGCCCCGCCACCACCTGAACCGGCCCCGGTTAAGCCAGAACCCGTCGCGGTTGAACCTGAGCCAAAGCTAGAACCGGAACCCGTCGCGCAGGTTGCTGAGCCAGAATCAGAACCGGAACCCGTCGCGCAGGTTGCTGAGCCAGAGCCAGAACCCGCTGTAGAAGTGACACCAGAGCCGGTGAATGCTCAACCAGAAGTGATAGCAGAGCCGGAGCCAGAAGTCATTGAGGAACCGGCGGCTGAGGTTGAACCCGCCCCTGACCCTGAACCCCGAAAGGCTGCGTCAGCGCCGGTTTTTGACGACGACGACGACTTCTTCAACGAAGACGGCACCTACACCGACGACGAGGAAGAGTTTTATAAGCCGGCTGTAGAAAAACGCGCCGGTAAACCCCGACGCAAGCCACAGCCGACACAATCTGCACCGGCCCCGGAGCAGAAGAAGCCAGCCAGACCGCAAACGGAATCCCCCGCACCGGCAGATGACTATGTGCCGCCGCGCGAACGAGGTACCAACCGCAGTAACCGTGTGGATGTGCCTGTCGTGGCATTCCCGACGGATGGCACCGATAAGGAAATTGCCGAGCAGATCATCACCGAGCTGCTGGACATCATGGAGATTGAATACGAGCTGACTGTCACGCGCTCTGAATCGGTTGATGAGGAGTTTGACGGCGAGGATGGTGCGCCGTGGATTCTCAACATTGAAGGTGAAAGCGACCGCCTGAACGATATGCTGGGTAAACGCGGCGATACGCTGATGTCGCTGCAATACCTCACGCGGCTGATTGTGAGTAAGCAAACCGAAGCCCGTGCCAACATCGTTGTGGACATCAACAACTATCGCAACGCACGGACGGATAAGCTGGAACGGCTGGCGCAGCGCATGGCAGACCAGGTTGCCGAGACAAAACGTATGGTCACGATGGAGCCGATGCCCCCGCACGAACGTCGTATTATCCATATGGTGCTGCGCAAGCGCGAAGACGTTGAAACCGAGAGTAAGGGGCAGGGTAACGAGCGCCGGGTCACGATCCTGCCTAAACGCGATCCGATTCGCTAGTGTATATGCACCGAAGCTGACATCATGACACCAGACTATCTGTTAATCGGTCACATGACCGCAGACCTGATCCCGAGTGGGCGTGTGCTGGGCGGCACCGTTTCTTATGCTGCACGCACGGCGTCCGCTTTCGGGCTGAAGGTAGGCATT
>JBCCQC010000303.1:0-5813 GCA_039024535.1 Chloroflexota bacterium | reverse complement strand
TGTCATCCGGCCCGTTGACGGTGGTGGCACTGCCGCCCTCAAGCCGCGCCCCCACCACCGCCGTGTCGCCGTCTACCGCCACCGACCAGCCGAACTGGTCACTGTTCCCGGTGTTGCTGGCCTTGATGTAAGCCTGCTGGCTCCATGTGGTGCCGACCCGCGTGAACACGTACGCCGCCCCGGCGTTGCGCGCGCTGTTGTCATCCGGCCCGTTGACGGTGGTGGCGCTGCCGTCTTCATCAGGTGCCCCCACCACCACAGTGTCACCATCCACCGCCACCGACTCCCCGAAGTTGTCACTGAACCTGCTCCCGGCGTTTGCCGCCTTCAGGTACGCCTGCTGGCTCCACGTCGTACCAACCCGCGTGAACACGTAGGCCGCCCCGCCGAAAACCGGGCTGGTTTCCGACGGGGCCCCCATCACCGCCGTGTCGCCGTCCACCGCCACTGACCACCCGAACTGATCACCGCCCTCGGCGTTATCCGCCTTGAGGTAGGCCTGCTGACTCCACGTGCCGCCGCCCCACGTGAACACATAGGCTGCCCCTGACCCACCCGGTGCCCCCACCACCACCGTGTCGCTATCTACCGCCACTGAGTTGCCGAAGTTCCCGGTGTTATCCGCCTTGAGGTAGGCCTGCTGACTCCACGTGCCGCCGCCCCACGTGAACACATAGGCTGCCCCAGCGCGGAATGCGAGGTCATTGTCCGGGCCGTTGACAGTAGTGGCGCTGCCGTCCTCCTGCCGTGCCCCTACCACTACGGTGTCGCCGTCTACCGCCACTGACCACCCGAACCAGTCACCGGCTCCGGCGTTGTCCGCCTTCAGGTACGCCTGCTGGCTCCATGTGGTGCCGCCCCGCGTGAACACATAAGCCGCCCCGGCGTCTTCTGCGGCGTTGTCATCCGGGCCGTTGACGGTGGTGGCGCTGCCGTCCTCAAATCTTGCCCCCACCACCACCGTGTCATCATCCACAGCCACCGAGTAGCCGAACAGGTCTCCCACCTCTGCGTTGTCCGCCTTCAGGTAGGCCTGCTGCGTCCAGGTGTCGCCATCCCGAGTGAAAACGTAGGCCGCCCCGGCGGCGCTGGCTTCTTGGTATGCGCCCACTACCACGGTGTCACCGTCCACCGCCACCGAGAAGCCGAAGCCGTCAAACCTCTCGGTGTTAAACGGCTTCAGGTAGGCCTGCTGTTCCGGCACCGTACCCGACGCAGACGGCGCAGATGCCATATCCCCGTGTATGCTGGTGAAAATCGTGTGTTGCAAGTCCATCGGCAGTTCGGCCATAGTGGTTTGGCCCTGTGGTAGCGTGGCTGTGTCCGCCGCCTGTACCGTAACGGTCATTGCGGTCAGGCTCAGGATGAGTACGAGAAAAATAGATAACCTGCGTTGCATATGCATAATTCCCTGTAAAATGTGACGTGATGTGTCAGTATTATCATAGATATGTGACCCACGATTAATTATACATCACGTAAGAAGAGGTATAAACATCATCAACACATTCTTAAAGATCACGCCGGATGACTGACATTACCATCCGCAGCGCCACCCCCGCCGATGTCGAATCCGCACACGCAGTTGAGGCCGCCGCCTTCCCCGCTGAGTTTGCCGCGTCACGTGAGAGTGTCGAAAAACGTATTGCGGCGTTCTCGCAGGGCTTTTTCGTCGCGGAGGTTGATGGGCAGATTGTGGGCATCATCAACAGCGGCGCGTGGGATAGCGACAGTGTGGGCGATGCCGCGTTCAAGGGCATGGACGGCCACAATAGTAACGGCAACCATGTGGTGATATTTTCCGTGGCTGTGCTGCCACAGTACCAGCGGCGGGGCATTGCTGCACAGTTGCTCCACCACTTTATCACCGCGATGGGCGAAGCCGGTAAGGTGTCCGTACTGCTCATCTGCCAGCCAGAACTGGTTCCGTATTACGAACAGTTCGGCTTTGTCAATCGTGGCGAGTCGGGCAATTCGCATGGCGGGGCACACTGGTACGAAATGGCCCTGAAATTAACATAGCATTTTGTAAAAGCCTTCGCTAGAATACCGAAAACGTTTTCGAAACGTGAAACAATTACTTTCCAACACCAACCACAGGGGGTTGAACATGGATCATCCAGAAGTTTCCAACGAAGAAATGATGAGCCGCGTCATTCGGTTTGAGGACGTGCAGAAGCACCCCATCCCGCTGATGTTCATTGATAGTCCGCTGGAAGGGCACCAGCGCCTCAACTACGCCGTGATTGGCGACACAGCCAGTGAAAACGACGAATACTCGCCCATGCTGAACGCACCGCATACCTTCCAGATTGGCATGGTATATGCGCTGCCGGGGAACGGCCCCGCATGGCACACCCACGACTACGTGGAAATCTTCATGCCGATGTCTGGCAAGTGGGAGTTCTTCTGGACGAACGAGAAGGACGGCGAGGCAGAAGGCAGTGCAGTTCTGGGCCAGTTCGATATTATCTCGCTGCCGCCGGGGTTGTGGCGGCGCTTCGAAGTACAGGGCGACGAGAGCGAAGGCGCATGGATCTTTGCTGTACTGGACGAACACAAAGTCTTCGAGGGCAAAGACCCGTACTGGGCAAAATCCGTAGAAGACGCTGCGGAGGGAGCCGGTTTCCACGCAGACGAGAAGGGCAAAATGGTCAAGCCGGATAACTACGCCGATGTGCGCCAGATGCTGCTGGATAAAATCTCTGCAACAATGAAAAAATAGCATATATTAGTGCGGTAGGGGCGACCCGGCGGTCGCCCTGATATTTCTACCCACACACAGGATATTGTTATCAATATGAGATTAAGCACCGATAGAATTTTAGTCACCCATGTGGGCAGCCTGCCCCGCCCCCAGAGCGTTGTGGATATGCTGTTTGCGCAGGAGCGCGAAGAACCCATCAGCATGGACGAATTTTACGCCGTGATGCGCGATGCCGTGGCCGACGCCGTCCAGAAACAGGTTGATGCTGGCGTGGATGTCGTCAGTGACGGCGAAATGAGCAAGATTAGCTATGCCACGTACATCAAGCACCGCCTCACAGGGTTTGCTGGCGATAGCCCCCGTGCCACGCCGAAAGACCTCGATGAGTTCCCGGCCTTCCGCGATAAGCTGGCTGCGGCTGGTGGCACCCCGAAGTACAGCCGCCCCCGCGCACAGAGCGAAATCACCGTTAAAGACCTCTCACCGCTGGATCGAGACATTGAGCATCTCCAGTCTGCGGCGCAGGCAGCAGGCGCACAGGAAATGTTCATGAACTCAGCGTCGCCGGGTGTGATTGGCGTTTTCCAGCCCAACGATTACTACCCCACCCACGAGGAATACTTGCAGGCCGTGGCCGATGCCATGAAACAGGAGTATGAGCGCATCGCGGCCAGCGGCGTGCTGCTGCAAATTGACTCGCCAGACCTGGCAATGGGCCGTCACATTCAGTACCGTGACGAGAGCGACGACGATTTTGTAAAGCACGCCGAGCAGCAGGTAGAAGTGCTCAACTACGCGCTGCAAAACGTCCCGGCAGAGCAGGTACGGATGCACCTGTGCTGGGGCAACTACGAAGGCCCACACACCCATGATATTGATCTGGACAAAATCATCAACACGGTGCTGAAGGCCAAACCACAGGCCATCCTGTTTGAGGCCAGCAACCCGCGCCACGCTCATGAGTGGACAACATGGGCAGCAGCCGATATTCCCGACGATAAAGTGCTGATTCCGGGCGTGGTGGACACGACTACCAACTACGTTGAACACCCCGAACTCGTCGCAGAACGCATCACCCGCTTTACCGATATTGTCGGGCGGGAGCGCGTGCTGGCCGGTTCCGACTGTGGCTTCGGGACGTTTGCCGGGTTCGGTGCGGTTCACCCAGACATCGCCTATGCCAAACTGGGCGCAATGGCCGAGGGCGCACGTCTCGCCAGTGAAAAGCTGTGGAGTTAGGCTGACGTAATCGCATGTTCCCCACGCCCGACGAGATCGAACAAAACCCGCAGGACTACACGCATATCGTGTTCCTGCCGGGTACCCTGTGTGATGCCGCACTGTTCGCGCCACAGCTCGCGAAGCTGAACCGGCAGCAATGCAGCGTTGCCGATCTCACGCAGGATGACACGATAGCAGGGATGGCGCGGCGCGTTCTGGATAGCGCACCGCCGCACTTTTCACTCGTCGGGCTGTCGATGGGGGGCATTGTCGCGTTTGAGATCATGCGGCAGGCCCCACAGCGTGTGCTGGATGTGTTTTTGCTGGATACCACGTATTTGCCGATGAACGACGAGAAAAAACGGGGCTACCAGCGGTTTGTGGACATGGCGGCGCGGGGTGATATGGGGCAGGTGGTGGACGAAATGATTGCCGGCGGTCTCGTCAGTGAGGCGCGGCGCAGCGATACAACACTGGTCAACACCGTGCGCGACATGTGCCTGCGTGTGGGAGCAGACGCATTTACCCGGCAGGCACACGCCATTATGAACCGCTGTGATTACACCAATGTACTACAAAGCTGGCCGTATGACGTGACGTTGAACGTAGGCGAAAATGATCCGTGGTGTACCGTCGATATGCACCAGAAAATGGCCGCACTGTTCCCGAACCCGGCACATATCACAGTGATTAAAGAATGCGGCCACCTCAGCACACTGGAAAAACCGCACGTCGTAAACACCAACATCAATAGCTGGCTCATGCTGCGCTACATACGGTTAATCATGCGTGCGGAAAATTATCATCAAGAAACAGAGAATTTATGAGAAAAAATATCGTCAAGCAAAAATGGGCGAACGGCGACTTCGCCATCAATGGCTGGTTGCACATCCCCACCGGGTGGAGTGCAGAAGTAATGGCCCACGCCGGGTTTGATAGCTTATGCGTCGATATGCAGCACGGACAGCTTGATTACGCCCACGTGATGGAAATGCTCCGGGCCATCAGCACAACGGACACCGTGCCGCTGGTGCGCGTGCCGTGGAACGAGCCGGGAATCATCGGGCAGGTGCTGGATGCGGGTGCCTATGGCGTGATCTGCCCGATGGTGAACACAAAAGCCGAGTGTGAGCAGTTCGTGGGCGCGTGCCGCTATCACCCGGACGGCTACCGCAGCCGTGGCCCCACACGGGCCAGTGTTTACGGCGGCTCAGATTATGTGCATCACGCCAACGAAGAAATCATCACCATGGCGATGATTGAAACCGCCGAAGCACTGGAAAACGTCGAGGAAATCGTCAGCGTACCGGGGTTAGATGCCGTCTACGTTGGCCCCGGCGACCTGAGCCTGACGCTGCTCGGCATGGAGCGCAGCGGCATTGACCTGGACGACACAGAATTTCTGGCAGCACTGGAAAAGATCACAGCGGCAGCGACAGCCGCCGGGGTCGTGGCAGGCATACACACCAACTCCCCCGCCTATGCAAAACGCATGGTCGAAATGGGCTTCCGGTTTACCACAGTGATGACAGATACGCTCATGCTGCGTACAATGGCGCAGCAAAAAGTTACCGAACTGCGCGGCACATCATCCAGCGCATCCGGCGACATTTACTAACGAAAAATCGGGGATGTCGTTCTGTACGGACGGAGCCTGCTCTGTCTGACTGTGCAACGGCTGCAACCGTCAAAAAACAAAGATTTACAGGAGATACACCAATGGCAGTACGCTACATCAAAGATGGCGCAACCGTAGAAGAAACCGTCGCAGCAGACGCTAAAGTACAGGAAATTGTAAAGGGCATTCTCGCAGACATCGGAACACGCGGGGATGAGGCCGTACGCGAACTGAGCGTAAAGTTCGACAACTGGAACCCGGAGAGCT
>JBCCQC010000302.1:0-5839 GCA_039024535.1 Chloroflexota bacterium | reverse complement strand
GGCCCACCAGCAAATCGGTCACCGCCTTCCCATCGGCACGCCCCGTCATGTGGAACACCGGGATACCGTCCAGGCTCTCTCGCCCGACCATTTCGATGTCCAGCAGTGCGTTGAGCGCCGCGTTAAAGCCGGTTTCCTCGGCAATGAGATCCTGCGGGTTAAAACCGTAGGCAAAGTAATAGGCGTTCGTCCAGCCGATGCCCGGTAGCTGCACCCACTGTGCCTCGCCACGGGCCAGCACCCCGAACGGGAACGGTGCGCCGAACACAGTCGCCCGCACATTGCCCTGGATCACGTCCGGGGCTTCATAGCTCATGGTGGCCCGCTGGAAGCGCAGCGCCCCCTCGGTCACGTCCGTTTCGATGAAATACGGTGCGCCCTCCTGCAAAACCTCAATCTTGAACGTTTCTGCCGTGTTGAACACCTCACCGGCATTGTTCAGCACATCAATCGGGTCGGGGAGTTCGGCATTACTGCTGCCACAGGCCGCCAGCAGCAGCGCACACAGGGTCAATAGCATCAGTCGCAGTCGCACAGGGAGTTCCTCTCTCTGGTTATCGTCTGTTTATGTCTACGGGTTGTGATGTTGCGGGTTGCATTATAGGGGGCGTGCCGGGGTGAGGTTAAGGGGCGAACGCGATGCGCTCGCCCGGTGTTGCCTTATGCGTCTGGCTGCGGAGACATGCCCATATCGGCGGCGCTGGCAGTGGATGCATCTGCGGGGGGTGTGACGGCCTGTGCAGCACGCTGCTTGATCTCGTTGAATTTGTCGCTCACGCGGGAAAGCTGGGCGCTCATCTCCGGGTTCGGGGTCATGCCCTGCGTGGTCTCGTGGTAACAGGCCAGCATCGCCACCATTGCGAATGCATCGCCTACAGCCACTTTCACCAGCCACGCAAAAATCAACGTGAGGATAATGCTCCAGCCGGCCACCTGCGGATTAAAGACGAACGCGACGAGTGCTCCCAGTGGCGCGGCCACCACAAGAAACGCCACAATAAACGGCACATAGCTCAGCAGCATCAGCACCACCGCATTCGTCAGCAGCGGCTTCCAGGACTGCGCATAGAGCACCAGCCCATCTTCGGCGCTTTCCCACACATTCTCGTCTTCACGCCAGAAGCTCCGCGCCATAATCGCCTCGTCCACATACGTCAGCGAAAAGCGCACCACACGGTTTGCCACCCGCGCAAACTGCTCCATCGTCTCGCCGGGGAAGATACGGCTGAAGCGGTACACGGTGTTGGTAAACGCACGGATGACACTCTCTACGGCTTCATCGACGAGGAACATGGCGCTGGTTTCACCGAACCGCTGTGTGACGGCTTTGCGGCCCCAGTCTAGCTGGCTTTCCCCGGCGGGGAGCTTACCATTCTGCAAAATCTCTGCAACCACGGCCAGATGCGCGGCCTTGATGATGTAAAACACATACTGGTACGCGAGCCGGTAAATGGGGCCAATGGCGGCAATTGACGCGATGAACAGAATCACGCCGATGATGGACACAGCCTGCCCCACCAACCACGACACACCGCCTGTGATGCTGAGATATATCAGCGTTGCGACCCAGAAAACCAGATATGCCCCCATCCGCACGAGCAAAATCGGCATGGTTTTCGTAATCAGCCCGAAGGCGCGGCCCAGTTTGAGTGATGATAGATCTGGCATGGTAACTTCTCCCTTAGCATTAACGAGTGTGTTTCTTTTATGCATCTGGTTCGCATAGATGAGTACAGTATAAGGGGATGTCATAGTATTTCGGGGGGAATTAACAGGTTTTACCGGGTGTTTTGTGAGATTTATATACTGTGAGGCGTTGACGGGGCAGAATGGGGCAGGGTTGCGGGGGTGGACGCATCACGCCCACCCCACCACAGCACATCAATCGCCGGTTGGCTCCGGCACAGGAGACGCTTCTACCATCTCGCGGGCTTCTTCCGGGCGCATCCGCAGCGTAAACCACGCAAACCCGGCACTGATCCAGGCCAGCACCGCACCAATCAGCACAGAGGTGCGGAACACATCCACAAACGCCAGTTTGACGGCACGCTGTACTGCTTCGGTCTGTTCTTCCGGTACAGTATCCGGCACCTGCACGTTACCCAGTTCACTGGCCTGCGCCATGAGTGCCGCGTTATTTTCCTCCGTCAGATCAATGGTGGAGAGGCGCTCTGCAAGGGTGCCATTGAACTGAATGAGCACTACCGCGCCGATAATGGCAATCGCCAGCACACCCGCCGTGCGCGATGCCGCGTTGTTAATGCCACTCGCCGTCCCGGATTGATGCTGCGGCACGCTACCCATGACTGCCGAGGTTAACGGGGCCACGAACGTCCCCACGCCGAGGCCGATCACCAGCACACCGGGGAAATACGTCGTCCAGTACTGCGAAGCGCCCTCCGTGAGGCCCGGTATTGCCAGCATCGCAAACCCGATGCCAGTCACAATTGGCCCCACCGTCAGCGGAATGCGGGGCCCGATGCGGTCTGCAATAGCCCCGGACTGCCGCGACATCAAAATCAGCAGGATAGAAAACGGTAGCAGCGCAGTACCGGCAATCGTTTCCGGGTAGTCCTGTGCCTGGATGAGGTTAAGCGGCATGAAGAACAGCGCCCCCTGCAACCCGGCATACAGAAACAGCGTCAGCGCATTGGTACCGCTGAACACCGGCGATTTAAACAACCGCAGTGGCATCATGGGATGGTCGGTGTGGCTTTCCCACCAGACGAACACACCCAGCAGCACCAGCCCACCCAGCAGCACCCCGATATTGACCGGGTTAAAGCCCACTTCACCGGCCTGGATGAACCCGTAGGACAGTCCGCCCAGCCCCATAGACGCCAGCACCGCACCGGGATAGTCAAGCTGTGTGGGGGCTTCTTCGTCGCGGCTTTCTGGCACATGAGCATACAGGCCGTAAAGCGCCAGTGCAGCCAGCGGCACATTGATAAAAAACACACCGCGCCATGTCTCGTTGGCGATGGCCTGCGGCAGCACATTCGCCCACAGGTCGGCATCGGCCAGCACCCCGCCAATAATCGGGCCGCCGACGGTGGTTGCTGCGGTAAACGATGACCACAGGCCAATCGCCGCGCCGCGCCGGTCATCCGGGAAGTACGCAGAAATAATCGCCAGACTGCCGGGAATCATCATTGCGCCGCCAATACCCTGCACCAGCCGCGAGGCAATCAACAGTTCCACATTGGGGGAAATGCCACACAGCGCAGACCCGATAGTAAACAGCCAGATGCCATACCCGAAAATACGTTTGCGCCCGTAGTGGTCGCCCAGAGAGCCGCCCACCAGAATCAGCGAGGCCAGCAGCAGCAAATACCCGTTGGTGATCCACAGCAGGTCGGCGGCGGTGGCTTCCAGTGAATTTTGCAGGGCCGGCAGCGCGACGTTAAGCGCACTCCCGCCAATAAACCCGGCTGCGGAGGCCATGATGGTGCTGATGAGCACCCAGCGCCCGGTTACTTCATCGAAATTATCCTGTTGCGGTGGTGCGGCGTCTGCCATGCTATATGCTCCGGTGTGTGTTGTCATGTGATGCTGCCGATAGTAGTGCATGTGGCAGGAATATGCGACGGATTCCGTCCGATTGGACAGGATGCCCCGGCCAGACCAGGATATGATGGGGGCGTTCATCTGCAAACCATAATTGGAGGTAACAACAATGCCAGCAACACATCATGTACTCGTTACCGGGGCCTCAAAGGGCATTGGCAAAGCCATTGCGCTGTATCTGGATCAGCAGGGCTACCACGTGATGGCCGGTGTTCGCAAAGAGGCGGACGCAAGCACACTCCGCGCCGAGGGCAGCGACCGCCTGAAGCCCATCATGATTGACGTGACAAAGCCAGAGATGATCGCCACCGCTGCGGAAACCGTCCGAGAAACTGTGGGCGACGATGGACTGTACGGGCTGGTGAACAATGCGGGTATTGCCGTGGCCTCCCCGATGGAATTTATCCCGATGGACGACCTGCGCTGGCAAATGGAAGTCAACTTCTTCGGGCAGATCGCTGTCATCCAGGCCATGATGCCCTACATCCGTATGGCGACCGGGCGCATTATCAACATCACATCCATTGCGGGTAAGTTCGCCGTACCACAGAACGGCGCGTACTCTGCGTCTAAATTCGCGCTGGAAGCTGTGACGGATGCCATGCGCGGCGAACTGGATCAATGGGGCATCAAGTCCGTCAGCATTCTGCCGGGAGCTATCAAAACCGAGATTTTCCAGAGTGGCCGCAGCATCGCCGATGAGATTCTGGAGAAGCTGCCGCCACAGGCCATCGAATACTACGCAGAGCCTATGCAGGCTGGCCGCGAGATGTTCGAGCAGATGGAAGGCAATGCCATCCCGCCGGTTAAAGTCGCAGAGGTAGTTTTAACGGCACTTACCGTCACGAACCCGCGCCCACGTTACATCATCGGGAAAGACGCCCGCGTGGTTTATCATGTACTGCGCTTCCTGCCGAGGCGCATCCTCAAGTGGCTGTTTTAACGGCTACACCTCGTCCATGCTCACGCGGCGGCCTTCCGTCGCGCTGAGCTGGCACGCCACAATCATCCGCTGGATGTAGGTGCCATCGGCAAACGACGGGGACGACACCGTATCGTTCAAAATGTCGTTGATCCACCCGCGTGCCATGTAGTCGTTCTCGCGGAACACGTCGCGGTACGTGTTATGCACTGTATCGCGGCGCACATTACCCCATATCTCCTCCGGGATAGGCAATGGCTGGAGCATACCTTCACCGGCTTTTGCGCCACTCACTGCCTGCACGGTGTCCCAATCGTTGACAGTGTACAGCGTGCCGTCGCTGCCGTGGAACTCTTTGTGGTGCGTTTGCCCGAACGGTGTTTCCTCGGTCAGCGCAGCAGAGGCAACAATGACGCCCTGTGCGCCATTTTTGAACTGCATCAGGATGCTGCTGGTGTCCTCGGCGCGTTCGTAGGTGTTATCACCGTCCGGGCGCGGGCCGCGCTCTACCAGATAGCCAAACTGGGCTATTACAGACTCAACTTCGCCATAATACCAGTACGCCAGGTAGAAAAAGTGCGATGCAATATCGCCAATCACGCCCCCGCCAGATTTTTCCAGATCAAAGCGCCACTGGTAGTCATTGCCACGGGCATAGCCGGTATAGTAGCGCATGTTCAGCAGGTACGGCCTGCCAATGTAGCCGTCATCAATCAACTGCTTGATGTAACGCTCTGCGGGCATAAACCGATAGGTGAACGGCACCATGCATTTGAGGCCGGTAGCTTCTGCCTTTTGCGTCATCTCGTGGGCCTGCTGCACGGTCATGGCGAGTGGTTTCTCGCACAGCACATGCAGCCCTGCATCCAGCGCGGCCATTGTCATCGGGTAGTGGGTGTCGTTCCCCGTGGAGATAATCACGGCATCAATCAGCCCACTGTTGTACATCTCATGGAAGTCAATAAAGTGATGCGGGATGCCCTGTGCAGTGGCAAAGGCCTGTGTACGTTCCGCATTGCGCCCACACACCGCTACCGTCTCTGCGTGGGGGTGCTTTGCGATGGCTGGCAGGTACATGGCTTCTGTCCAGAAGCCTGCCCCGACGATACCGACCCGGATTGTTTTGGATTCGCTCATATTGAATTGGCTCCACCTGAATTTAGTTGCAAAATATTGTCTTCAGGTTATCTAACGCGGCATAATATAACAACGATTGCGGTCGATTGACTCATTTAAGGATGATTACCGATGTACCAGCTTGCCATCTGTGCGGATACGGTCTTCATGGAACTGCCGTTTGCAGAGCGCGTGAAGAAAATTCATGAGGCCGGTTTTCTGGTTGAATTCTGG
>JBCCQC010000301.1:0-5841 GCA_039024535.1 Chloroflexota bacterium | reverse complement strand
GTCGTTTCTCGGGTTTCCCCGGGGCACGACCACTCCCCTTCAGCCATAATAGCTGTTCTCGGCGTAACGTGCCGGTGACGTTACCCTCGCCAATGTTATCGAACGGTTTTATACGTTAGCAGCACTGTCTTAGACCCTCAGACTGTTTAACCACTAACCGCAGTGTCACGGGGCCGGGTCGTCACCCCGGAGTGCCTATGTATTCGTTCGTAACGTAGCCATAGCCCTTCGGCGTGGCTGAGGCTGGTCAACACGGGCTTTCAGCCGTCTGGCTTCAAGCCACCGACTTTGAGTCGGTGGTCGTTGACATTGATTCGCTCTCTACTGTGTTGCCGAAACTAACACTATACAGTAGCACACGATTGTTAAGGGATTGTGGTAGCGATGACCTGCGTGCAGCAGCGTTGGCAGTGGCCAGTACCGCAGGCGCAGGACAAAATATCTACAGCCCATCAATATGAACAAAAATCACTGCGAAGTTTTAGCAGCGCATGAGTGTAACAAATCTGTACACTAACTTAACGTGAAGGGTCTGGACTTGGCGTAACAGTCTGTTATTATATGATAAAAAAGAACACACAAAGGAAGTTATGATGAAAACAGGATTTCGTCACGCATCAGATCGTCGGCGGCAGATGACCACAATCCAGGCCCCCCTTATGTTTGTCAAAGAGCCTCTGACGGAGGAGCATCGTGGTATGCTGCCAGAACTGGTGACTGAAGATGGCACGCCGGTAGACTGGCAACAACTGGATGGCAGCGGCTGGGAAGTGGTGAACGTGTACCGTTATGGCCGTCGCAGCTATAGTTACCTCAAGCGCACCAGCGAATAAATACGGTTGCTGGCAGTGGTGTAATTTGTAGACGGGGTGGGTAAGTGCACCTTATGCTGGAGCAAATATAGTTTCAGGAGGCAGCACCATGAAATTTGGCTACCGCACCCCCCACATGATGGATAACCCGGCCACTGGCAGTGCGCGTGTGCCCATCGTCTATGTAAAACCGGAAATTGCGTGGGAATACAAACAGCTATCCCATGCGGCAGATAGCGAAACCGACACTGAAGCAGTACTGAATGAACTGGGCGCAGACGGCTGGGAGCTCGTGAGCGTCATCACCCATGAGCTTGGTACCGAGTTCTATCTGAAGCGCTTTGCAGCATAAACCCGCGACGAAAACCCGTGCCAGTGGCTATTCTTCACACCATCCGTGACGTTATCCACGCAGATGTCTGGCTGGAAGGCATTTTCATAGGCGGGATCCTGCCAGTGGATGCTCTCAATATCGGTGTGAGGGGATAGCCGTTCACCAGCGTGCAGGCGCAGGTTAACCAGGGTGTGCGGGTAGCGCAGCACCATATTGTTGGCCGTTTCGTAGTAGCTCACGCCACATGGGATGCCATACCACACCACCACCCAGCCTGCTGGCAGGTGGTCGTCTTTATTCCACAGGGTAAGCGCCCCGCGCCCCACATGCACGCCATCTATGGACGGGTAAAACGTCACCTCGGTTTCATGATTGACGGCTACGCGGAGGTGTTTTTCGCCGTGTGTGTAGTCAAACGGGGTTTGCAGCACTGCAGCAACGTCCTCCCATATCGTCTGGCCCACAGTCATACCCATCAGGCAGGGGCGGTCATCGCACAGGGCAGGGGAAGCATCCAGAGGGCGAGGGGCATGGGGCAGGGCGCTACCGCTGGCTATGGCCGCAACACAGAAGAGGGTTAACACAGCAACAAGCGTAACGACGGCACGCAGGTATAACCCGGTCGAAAATAAACGCATACAATCTTCCCCCAACCCGTTTTAAAACCAGTATAAGCAGGGTTTAAGGGTTCCCGCAACATGACCGGCCTATCACTCAGGGTTATCACATCAAAATTGCTTCACAGGTCAGAAAAGGTTCTCATCACAAAATCAGGCTGCACCGGCCCGATGCATGACTCGCCCGTCACATCCTCGTCAAAATTGTGTGCTAAGCTACACTTATGTGGTACCGCACGCACACAGGTTAACTGAACCATGGATAAACCCCTCATACTGGTGGTAGACGATGAAGACGCAATTCGCTCTGCCCTCAATACCTTCCTCTCTCGCGTTGGCTTCCGCGTGGAACTGGCCCCCCATGCTGAAAAAGCCCTTGCTGTTATCGATACGTCGGAACCCGATCTGATTTTGCTGGATGTAGTGCTGAACGAAGGCAATTCCGATTCGATGAGCGGTATTGACCTGTTGCGCGTCATCCGCGAACGTGACCGGTTCATCCCGGTTATCATGCTCACCAGCTACCCGGACTGGCAGGTGGAAAGCCTGGGCCACGGGGCGATTGCTTTTATGACCAAGCCATGGGATAACAACGCACTGGCCGTGCAGATTCGGGCCACGCTTGGCGCTGTGTCGCAAATCCGTGCAGAGGCACAACCGGCAGCCGATGATACCCTGCACATTCCGCCTGCTATACATATAGACCTGGGTAGCCTGCGTGTCATCCACGATGGCCGCGAGATTGACCTGACGCCGATTGAATTTGCGCTGCTGGCGTTTTTCGCCCGCAACCCCAACCGCTACTGGACGCGCGAGGAATTGCTGGACAGGGTGTGGGGGTATGACTGGGACGGCTATCCGCGCACGGTAGACCGCCACATTGCCGCACTGCGCCGCAAGCTCAAGCTACAGCGCAACGAACTGATCGAAACGGTACATGGCGTTGGCTATCGGCTGGTGATCGCCTGATATGCTGAAACTTCAGGTATTTACACGGGTTGCCACATGGACACTGCTGGCCGGTTGGGTCGGGCTGACGGTGTGGGTGCTGGTTGCTACATGGCTGGCAGACGAGCGCCTGCTATATGTAGAAGCAGGCTCCCCGGTGGTGCTGGTATGGGTGGCACTGACGCCGCTGGTGTGGATGGTCGCATGGGGCATCCGCAGCGCACCCTCAGCCCGGATTACGGAACCGGGATTTTATCGCGTCCTCGCAGAAAAAACCGGCGATGCGCTGCTGGTTTACACGGCTGATGAGCAACTGGTGTGGGCCAATACTGCCGCCCGCAGCCTGTTCCCGGCCAGCCTGCCCATCCCGGCGAACGTGGCATTGCTTGCCAGCCGTGCCCACAAACACGGTAGCATCGTCCGTCAGATTGTGCCGGTAGAGGGGGCAGGGCGCTTTAATGTGCAGGTTGTGCCGGTGGATGAAGACCACACTGCGCTTATCGTCCGGGCTGCTAACCTGGAAAGCGGACGCTCAAAGTTCTACGAGAACTTTATCCGGCGCATCGTCCATGATATGCGTAACCCGCTGGCGGCCATTATCGGCCATGCAGCCAACCTGCGCGGTATGCCTTCCCCGGACGCAGCACAGGTGGAGCGCTCTGCGGAAACGATAGAAAACGAAGCGCAGCGGCTCGCCCGATTGGTGGATAGCATGTTGTTCGATGCTCGGCTGGCGTATGTGCCGCTGGCCCCGGAGCCGCTCGACCTGATCGAACTGGTGGAGGAGGCTATGTACACGCTGGAAGAACGCACTACCGACACGGCAAAACAGATCACGCTGGAAATGCCGCCGATGGATGCACAGATCAACGGTGACCGGGATTTGTTGCTCCGTGCGTTCGAAAACCTGCTGGATAACGGCCTCAAGTACACCGGCCCTGATGGGCGTGTGCTGGTGCGGCTGCAACATCGCGCACATGGCTATGATCTCGCCTTCATCGACAACGGGCAGGGCATCCCACCGGAGTTTTTGCCGGATCGTATTTTTGAGCCGCTGGTGCGGGCGACATCTGGCCCCGGTGGCAGTGGGCTGGGTCTGTCCATCGTGAAAAAAATCATTGAAATGCACGGCGGTACCATCACGGCGCAGAGTGAGGTAGGGCGCGGTACGGCTATGAAACTCTACCTGCCCGCTGGCAGCGAGGAGGTGTAAATGCGGATACTGCGGCAGCTTCCCTTTATGGTGACGGTATTGTTCACCGTGGTGACGATTGTGGCAGCAACAGAAATTGCCGTGTGGCCGCCAGATGATGCGTTTAACCTGTATGCTGACATCATTGCAGACCCGTCCGACCCGCTGGTGATGGTGCAGGTGCTGGTTGACGATGACATCGGCATGGAACTGCTGGCACTGGAGGATGTGCCGCCCTACTATCTCGTAGCAGGTGAGGGCAGTACCTACAACGCCCGGATTGCATGGAATGTGTACTGGCAGCGAGAGACAATTGGCTTTGTGGAACTGGTCGGCAATGTGGAGGTCTTCCGGCAGGACGACGAAACCGCGTGGCAGGGCACCGATTTACGCGCTGTGTTTGTGGAGCAGGAAGGCGTGGGTTTCGTCAGTGACGAGTACACAGAGCGGCTGGCGTTGACGGAGCCGGGGCGTTATGGGGTGATGGTGTTTGTCTCCGCCATTATAGAAACAGAAGACGGTGCGTTCCATGAGATTAACCGGGAAGCCTACCGGGAGGTCGTTGTGCTGCCACCTGTCGAGCACAGCGACGATATAGCGCGTCATGCGCCGCCCATAGACGTGAACAACCCGGTGCTGCTTACAGCAGACTGGTGGGCGTTGCAGCAGCACCCCTGTGAGATAGTCGCAGAACGCGGCATCACCGATGGGGCGGAACTGTGCGCAGAGATCAACCGGGAAGATGCACAGGCGACGCTCGAAGTAGCTTACACGCTGCTGGATTGGTTGAATGAAGAGGACAACGACGACCTTACCGCCATGCTGCTCCATCAGGTGGGGCTGCTGATGCTGCACACAGATAACCCGGATGATGCCATCGAAGCCCTGATGCAGGCCGTGGAATTATACGCCTTCACTGAAGATACGGCGGGGCTTGCGGCAGCACTACACAACATGGCGCTGGCGCTCTATCTGGTGGAAGATAACCCGGAGGCGGAGCGTGTGGGCCGCCACGCGGTTGAACTACGGGCCAGCGCCCCGGATGATGGCGGCGTGCTGTATTCTGCGTTGCAGCTTCACGTAATGAAGGATGACCGGGACACCGCCCGCGCCACGGCGGGTATACTGCAATCACGGGGGCTGCCGCACGCCGCACAGATTATAGACTGGCTGGACAGCGATTTTTGATTCAAGAGTCACATCTGACTGGAGGGAACGAGCACACTCGTTCCACCACCTGACGTAGCCACATCTCCAGCCGTGACAGACACGCTTCTATCGGCACATTCGTTTTGAACTGGAAACTGGTTAATCGGATTCGCATGGTCTAACAATTTGCAATTTTCGGCAGGGTGCGTGTTCCATTGCTATCTAATTGACGCAATTGGACATGGAGAACCGGGCGTCTCGCCCGGTTCAGGTGTAGTTACTTCACGTTAAGTTTCGCATAGGCCCTGCGAACGTATGTCAATGCTTCATCCACGTTCGAGAAAATCTGCACGTCTGCACTACCGTATTGTTCCTGCCTATATGCCTCTGCTGACAGTTTAACCATTTCATCTGTACCAACTGATACTACGCGCATCTGGGGGTCATTGATTTTCCCTGCACCTTCACCGGCCACTTCTCCCATAATTTCTACCATCTGAGAAAATGGCGATGTGATCTGTGACGCATCGGAAATCATAAAGCTCACATAGTCATCACTACGATACTGCTGGATGTCAATGGCAGTTTGTCTGGCATCTTCTACCGTGAATGGATCGTAGAGAGTGACAACAATTATCGGTTCGTTGGGAATTTTGTTTATTGTGAAAGGCATAAGTCTTGCTCCGATCTGTGTGAAAATTGATAAAGTCCATTATAGTGGGTAAATGGTTTATGCCTCGTCAATACTTTCCCTGTTTTAAGCCTTTTATCGTCATTCGCTCACCGTCC
>JBCCQC010000300.1:0-5843 GCA_039024535.1 Chloroflexota bacterium | reverse complement strand
GTGCTGGAAAAGTTACCCACGGCAATCAGTTCGGTACGCATGGGCCGGAATAGATGCGCGGTACGCACGGGTTCGGGTTCACGCAATATCACCAGAGTTGCCCCCGTATGTCGATGTCGCCTGTGGGGAAGACAAAATCGCCACAGGGCAGCACTAGCGCGTTATCGTCGGTGCCCCCACGCATATCAATCACATGGGTGCCATCGTACTGATGATAGGTAATCTGGCGTGTTATGTGGTGCCAGCCCAGCGATTGATAATACGCAACATTGTGCGGCGCACAGTAGAGCATCCCGGCGTCGGCGTTCATTTCTGTGCAGATGTAATCTGTCAGTGCCCGCATAGCGGCTTTACCGAGGCCCAGCCCGCGCATGTGTGGCAGGGACATCACACCGCCAATGCCGCCGACTGTTACCGGCTGCCCACCCACGAGGATTTCGCGCTGCAATACCTCTGCATAGGCCCCGAATTCGTCATTGTTGTAGACCACCACGCACCACTCACCCGGCGTCCACTGGATGCCGCGAGTGTCAATGGCGTCTGGCCCTACATCAGGGAAGATTTCGCGGTTACGTCGGCCAATTTCGCTGGCGAGTGGCTCTGGTGTGTTGTCTACTCGCATGATTTCGGTTCGTATCGTCATGTGCTGTACTATTCTCCCGGTATCACGTCCACCCAGCGGCTCTGGAAAGCGACCCATTCTGTATCGTCGGTCGTCCACTCCACAAACAGGTTCAGGCCGCGCAGCACCACGCCGGATTCCCCGGCCTGTAACAGCCCGGACTGCACGCCTTCTACCGCTGTCTGTATATTTTCCACGGAAGGATCATGGAAGGGTAGTTCCGCCGGGTGCGTTGGTACGGCCAGCAGCACTTCGGTATCTACGCCGAGTTCAGCGACGGCAGAAGCATAGGCCAGCGCCTGGTATGCCACCCACACGCTGTAATCTTCTGCGCGGGAGAGGCCGCTGTTGTAGGCCTGCACATGTAGCTCATCTGCCAGTACCGCTACATTTTGCTTGAAGTCCCGATCCCACGCGAAGGCGGTGCTGTAGTTCGGGTTAAAGGGAATGTCGGGGTCAAGTGGGCGGTAATCTGGTGGGATAGCCAGTGCCAGTGGGACGCGCCCATCTGTGTTCAGTCCATCGCCAGCGTCGTCCAGCGCAAGGCGCACTGTGCGCAACATCTGGAGGTAGTCTTCGTCGCCACTTTCCACCGGCACAATATCGAGGTAGACGCCATCAAAGCCATACGTCGTCACCAGCAGCGTAGAAAGCTCTGCAAGGCGGGTGTGCAGGTTACGGTCGTCCAGTGGTAGCACATCTGCCGGGAAGATGACCCATGCGAACAGACGGCCCTCCGGGTAGAGCGTGTTGTACTGCTCGAGGAAGCGCAGGATGTTGGGTTCCATCTCGGCCAGTTCATCACGGTAGGGTTCTTCCGTTAGCGGGTTAATGGTGTTGATGGTCGCGCCGGTGTTCGGGTTGATGTCTGCCGCTTTGCCGCCCCATGTGCGGTCGGCCTTCATGATGGTCGTCTGGACGTAGGCGGTGCCCATGCGGTTGGCACGCATTCGCTCTACCAGCCCGGTAACGGCTTCGTCGTCGGGCAGGTCGTAAGACCACTCTGTACCCAGCCACACCCCGTTGGGCAGGGCGATGTCCTCCGGCGGGTTGAATAATCGCAGCAAAAAGATCATCCCGAACACCAGCACAATCGCCAGTGAGATAAACCCCACCGGACGTAAAATCTCCGGTGGCAGGTTCACTTCCGGGAGTTTAAACCCGTCTGCGGGGTTCACCTGTCGTTCAACGGTACGGCGAGTGCCTTTTTCCCGCTGCTGCTGAAGTTGCCTTTCCTTGCGCTGCTGCTGACGCCAGCGTGCGCTGCCGCGCCGCAGTTTACGCCCCCCGTGGTTGTCGTCGTTCACGAATCTGTCTCCGCGACTGCTAAAACTTTTCCATCAATACCGGCATCAGTAACACTACCACAGCCACCAGCGCAATCACAAATGTAACCAGTGTAGCAGCAGCAGCCACATCTTTAGCGACTTTTGCCATCGGGTGGATTTCTCCCTCTGTCGTCAGGTCAACGACAGCTTCAAGGCCCGTGTTGATGATTTCGCTGATCCACAACATACCCACTGCCAGCAGCAAAATCGCCCACTCCACTCTCGTGACCTGCAACCACGCACCGATAGAGAGTGTAATCACCGTGCCAATAGCAATGTTGCGAATCGTTGTATGTCGCACAAAGAGATAGATCAACCCGGCAAGCGCATATTTCAGTCGATCACCTATGTTTTTGTTTTTCTTTGCGCTGTAGGCACTATCGTCAATTTTTGCCGTATCGAAGAGACCGCTTTCCAGCTTTTCTTCTTCGTTTTTCTCAGATGTTGTCATGGTTTCCCTGTGGGGCTGCGATGTTTGCAAGATCGTTCAGAAGAACCAGCCGTTCACCTTTGTCCACAGTGGCGGCCCCATCACCAGCAGGCCCACAATCACAGAGTTCACCACGCCCAGCAGCACAGCAGCGGCGGCCACGTCTTTGCCTACCTTCGCCATCGGGTGGAACTCCGATGTGGTCAGGTCAATCGACGCTTCTACAGCGGCGTTCATAAACTCTGTCAGCCAGACAATGGTAATGGAAATACTGAGCAGCGCCCACCCGGTCAGGCTCACGCGCAGCCATGCCGCCAGTACGATCACAATCGGGGTGGCTGCGCCCATCAGCCATGTGTTGCGTTGCCAGCGCAGCATATAAAGCCACCCGGCCAGCGCATAGCCCAGGCTATCCACGCGGTTGTTGCTGGTTTTCAGTGCGTAGTCGTTGGGGTCAATCTTCGCTGTGGAGGTAAGGCTTTGCACGATCTGTTCAAGGCGCGTCATTCATGATCGCTTTCTTCAAGTGCGGGCACAATGCCCAGCGGGATTCCCAGTGCGGTGAGGGCTGCTGCCTGTGCTGCCCACATGATGGCTTTGTTTTCGGGCGTGTCGTGGTCATAGCCCAGCAGGTGCAGCGTGCCATGTACTACCAGCAGGCCCATACTGTGCGTCAGGTTATGGGATAGGCGCTGTGCCTGCGCCGCTGCATAGGGATAGGCAATAGCAAGATCGCCCAGATGCAGGCTGTCTGCGTCCAGTGTGGCATCATCCGGCAGAGGCGGCAACTCCGCCGGGAACGATAGGACATCGGTGGGAGCATCCACCCCGCGATAGTCCCGGTTAAGCTGCTGCACCTGCTGGTTATCCATCACGCGGACAGCCACGCCGGTAAGCGGGTCGCTATCGTGCTGGTTCAACACCGTTTTGATGGCCTCATGCAGAAGCTCTTCATCTACGTGGAACGGTGCATCAACGTCAATATCAATGGCGTACATCAATCACCATCTTCCGGCTGTGGGGTGCTATCGGGCGTTGCTTTTGTCTCCCCGGTTTTACGCGGCAGTGGGGGCACATTCGGCAACGGGGACATATCATCATCGTCCTGTTCATCTGGCACGACTTTGAGCGCCTCTTCAACGAGGGTTTTGTTCAGTGGTGCAGGGCGTGTGGGCTGGCTATCGGCTTTAACCCTGTTGATCTCTATCGTCTTTGTGCGCTCTGGCGTGGGGGGTGATGCCGGTGCCGGTGCTGGCCGTGACACACCGGATGGGTAGTTGATGCGCGGGTGGAACACGGCCTGGAGCATATCGACAAAGACAGTGCGAATCGTTTTGATGTCATTGGTGGTGAGGCCAGAATCATCCAGTTGACCGTCACGGGCGCGGGCGTCAATGATGCCCTGCACAATATCCTGAATTTCCTGCTTGCTGGAAGGCCGCCGCGCCCGCACAGTGCTCTCGCAGCTATCGGCCAGCATCATGACGGCGGTTTCTCTGCTTTGCGGGGTGGGGCCGGGATAGGTGAAATCGGCGGGGTCAACCGTATCCGGGTCTTCGGCATCGCTGAGGGCCTGCCGGTAAAAATATTCCACGCGGGTGGTGCCATGATGCTCCAGAACAAAATCCCGGATGCGCCCCGGCAGGCGGTTCTGACGGGCCAGTTTATTGCCTTCCGTCACATGGCTGATGATGATGTCTGCACTGCGGTAGGGATCGCCCATTTCGTCGTGCGGGTTCACGCCGTCAGCCTGATTTTCCACAAAAAATGGCGCGTTCAGGCTTTTGCCCAGGTCATGGTACAGTGCTGCCACCCGCACTAGCTCTGCATTGCCGCCGATGGCGCTGGTAGCCTGTTCTGCGAGGTTCGCCACCTGTAGCGAATGCTGGTAGGTGCCGGGGGCATCGCGCAGCAGGCGCTGCAACACCGGGTGGTTTGGCTGGCTTAACTCAACGAGACGAAGGCCGGTGGGCAGGTTAAACATAATGGTCACGAGGTACATCAGAGCCATCGCCGCCGCCGCTGCCAGCAACCCGTTAATCAACCCGAACCCGATCAGGTTCGGGAACAGAGGCGCATTTTCTGTCAGGCGTATCTGTGAGTCTGTGAGGTTAAATATCACAATGATTACGATGTTCGCCAGCGATACCATCAACCCGGCGAAAAAGTAGCTGTTCAGGCGCTCTGCACGGCGTAACGTCAGGATGCCAATCAAGCCGCCCGTTGCAACCATCGCGGCCACGTCAAGGCGCTGCCCCACCATAAAGCCGGTCATCATTGCCAGGCCCAGTGTCGTGACCACGGCCACTTCGGAGCCAATGATGGCTACGAACAACAGCGACATCGCCGCTGTGGGGTAGATGTAAAGCTCGCCGCGCTCAATGCCGATAATCCGTGCCCCCAGCAGTATCAGCAGGTAAACCCCGGCGGCCAGCATCAAAAATCGCGGTTGCTCCAGCAAATCGGCAGCAAAACGGGCGATGTAGAGGCCAATGACGATCATCACGAGGACACTGACCATAAACGACTGGGCGATGGTGCGCAGCGCGTTGTTGCGCCGCTCTATGGGTGTTACGGTGAGCAGGCCCAGTTTTTGCAGGGCTTCTATGTCTGCCGCTGTCATGATAGATCCCTCTTCTACCACGATTTGCCCCGCCACAAATGTTCGCTCCACCGGGTCAAAATCGGCGGCAACCTGCTGGCGGATGGCCTCGGTCTGTTCCAGATTCTGGAAGGTGTTGGCACGCACAAGGTCTTCCACAATAGAGACGATGACACCGGCTTCCTGCTCGGTAAAGCCAACACTGACCTGTGTGGGCAGCCGATTAATCGCCGATTGTACTTCTGAGGGGCGAATGGGCTGCTGCTGGGCGCGTTCCAGCACGCTGGTAATCTGGCTGTCCACGTCGCGCCAGCGTTCTTCGCTGATGTTGAGAATGTTCAGCATCACGCCCTCATCCAGCACAAGGTCACTGATCTGGCGTAGATCGGCCAGTTTTTGCTCGGTGGTGCCGTAGGGGTCGCGCCGGATGTTGTTGATAAACTCGAGGATGCGGCCTGCGAGACTGGTTTGCTGCCGCGTAATGCCTGTGTCTGGCAGGTCGTAGACGATCTCCACTGCGTCTACGGCGGCCTGCCGCCGCTGCTCTGTAAGTTCATCGCTCACGTAGGTGGTTTCTGGTGGAGACTGGGGGGCGACAATATCGCGGGGTGCGGGGTCGCCAACTTCCAGCGAGGCCAGCGATTGATCGACAAAGAACGCCCCGAAAGACATCACCGTGGTGGCCGCTGCCGCAAACAGCAGCGCCGCGCCGATGACGCCCAGCATATGCACGACCCGGATCGTGCGTTCTGGCTCGATATTAAACCGGGTTTCGATCACCCCCGCAATCCACCGTGACATACGTTAGCCCTGCAATTGTTCGCGCACGACTTCGTTTACCAGCTTCCCGTCAGCTTTGCC
>JBCCQC010000299.1:0-5850 GCA_039024535.1 Chloroflexota bacterium | reverse complement strand
GGTGCGTTCCTGGTTCCAGTCGAGGTCATAGGCCTGCCCGTCGAGGTTATCGTCCAGCTTTTGTGTTTCGAACACCTCGTTGTACTGGATGATGACACGCTGATTCACAACAACACGATTGTGATTGGCGAGGGACTGGAAACGGATATGATCCAGTACGATAGCTGGGGCGGTTTCTCTACAACAGCACGGCTGGTAGATAACCTGTTCTTTAACGAGAGCGATTACGCAGCACGCTTCAATCAGGATGGGCAGGGCCGGGGCATCTTCCTGTCCAACATCTACTCCGGTAACTTCGACCGCATCCCGAACGACCCACAAGCTATCGTCGGGGCCAACGAGATGTACCGCAACCAGATTCAGCTCCCGTAACCCGGCTCCATTTCCACGGCAAACAAAAACCCCTGCCAGTAACTGACAGGGGTTTCCATTTCGTCTCGTGAGATCGTCAGCTACGCTGTATTCTGTCGCCGCCGTAACTGGAAGAATGTCACCATGGTAGAAATCGCCAGAACAATGCCGGTCACACTCAACACGACCAGCCAGTCAGAGATGGACGTGAACGACCGGGCAGACGTAAAGAAATCCAGTACGTTGCTACCGCTGCCGCCGTCCCCATCATTGCCAGATCGCTCCGGCACTGCGGCCACGGATGATTCCTGTGTGGTTTCTTCAGCGTCCTCAGCCGGCTCCCCCTCCAGCGGGGCAGTTTCTGCACGGCCCAGTATGGTCACAGCCCCTTCATCGTCCACCACGGCAATCGAGCCAGACTCCGGCGCAATAGGAAGCGACTCAGACAGAGCATCAACCGCGTTGACGATGCCTGCACTTCCATCAGCGTAGACCATCAACGTAGCCAGACCCTCACCAGCCTGCAACATGTGCAGGAAGCCCAGCGACGTGTTGCCGGTTGAGCGATACAGTTCAACCAGCGAGTTCGGCTCTTCGTTATCGAGCGCGGCGTCAATCAGCGTATGATCTTCACGTTCACCAATCAAGATCAGGTGGCGATCAGAGAGATCCTGCGTGGTATCTGCCGTAGTGACGATCAGATCAGTGTTGTCGTCAATGTGACGGCCCATCGCCCTTGCCAGTTGCAATGCGGTATCGATGTCACTGGACGCCGGGTTCGGACTGAGCACAATGGCAGTATTGGCCTGGCGGGTACCGCTGCTGACGAACGGATAAGGGAAGACCTGCAGGTCAGGCACCGGGGCAAAGGTGTGTGGCAGCACCACGTAAGAATCGCTGAAGACAGTCGTCCACAACAGACGGGGATCCGGGAATTCGCATGTGCCACGTGCGCCCGTGTTGGCAACAGAAAGGCGAACATTGAGCTGGTTGTTGCGGCGAGTTGGTTCTAAAGGATTGTTGATGACCTCAGTAGGCAGTTCGAAGCTCTCTGTAAACTGTGATTCAAGACTACCAGTTTCGATAGTTCCGAGGAATACATCATCCACAAAAACATCGATGTAGGACTGGTCTTCGGTAAGCGCAGGACTACCGGCCACCCGCAGCACCATCTGTGCGTTCTCTTCCAGCACCCAGCCTGCCGGGTAAGTGAGGCTGAACCCCACGTTAAATACGCCATACCCCTGTACGTTTACATCACGGCGTCCCAGTTCAGCAAATGTAGCGCGGTTTTCAAGCCATTCAGCTTCTTCTGTAGACGGTGGCAGCACCACGTCATTTGCCAGATAGATCGAGTTGCCGCCAAGGTAGCTGAGTGCCCCCTCATTTTCCAGCAGTTGTGTAGCCCGTTGCAGACCGCTATCTGCGCCCCCTGCCAGCACGACCATTGCGTAATCCGGGTTGAATGGAGAGCGCAGTGCCTGCACGATTCCGTAGTCCTCTACTGGTGTTACGTTAGACGGCACGACAAATTCACCATCCTCATAGGCCAGTGGGAGTTCTGCGCCGATGTCTTCCAGCATGGGGAGTTGTTCCGTGAGGCCAAACAGGATCACATGCGTTTCTTCCAGATCATTTTCGCGCAGTGTGGATGGTGTCTCTACGAGCAGTTCGAAACGACCGTTGTTCCGGGACAGGGTAGATACAAACCGCACAGCCTCTGTGAGCACTGCATCACCGGGTTCGTCGGGGACGATGATAGTGATGGGGCTGGTACCTTCCCGGTATAGATTATCGAAAAGTGCAGAGTTAATTTCCCGGAGAGCCGGGAATTCCTCGTCTTCTATGGCATCAATTCGGATGTTGGTCTGCCCTTCAATTCGCAGCCACAGCGCGGGGTTACTACCGTCCTGGCAGATGTCCTCGTCAACACGCAGCACAGTTGCAAAGTCAAGTAGAACGCCGGGAACGGTGATGCTTTCCCGTGGAACGCTGAATGTTTCGCGGTGCTCAAAGCCATCTGCAATAGGCGTCCAGCTATGTACTGCACGATTATTGGCCCCCACGTAAACTACAGACTCACCCTCATCCAGCAGGGGGGAAGCGATGTAAGTCACCGTCACTTCAATTTCTGTCACTTCGTCCCACCCTGCGGCGTAAGGTAGCCATACTTCGCCTTCACCATAAACACCCTGGAACTGAAGGCCACCGTAATTCATGTTCGCAAGGCTGGTGTTAACGAGGAACTCACCATCGCTGATTACCTCTACTTCTGGATCTCCATCTGTGCCATCCTGTGCATAAACAGCAAAGAACGGCGACGCCGAAAATACAATCGTCACAGCGAGGAAAATCCGCAGAACCGGGATTGCCAGCCGTACCGACTCGCCCTTCAGTGAACGCAGTACAGTGGGAAGTACAAAAAGTGCTTGAACAGTCATACCGAGAATCAATCCTGCACACAATCCTTCAAGATCAGCATAATGACCACCGATTATCGCACCAATCACACTCACAATCGCGCCGATGGCAGCAAACCATGCCGCCTGCGGGATTTGATCCTGTAAGCGGGCGGCGGTGATATAGTGGTTCGTAATCGTTAACGGGAAAACAGCACTGATAAGAATGAGAAGCGAATTTCGAGCAATTTCAACATAGCTCGGGTTAAACACACCCAGCAGCAGGCCACCTGTAAAATAAAAGAATACCATCGCAGCAATGCCGGCCGCGAACGAAAGCGCCATCGTCAGACGGGCACGGTCGCCATATACGCCCACTTTTTCACTGTCAGACGCAACACTGTACAGTACCAGCGTGAGCGCGTGCGGCACAAGGAACACAAAATTTGCCAGCATCCACGCCACGTAAAAAGCCGCGTTCACCTCAACACCGATGAGCAACGTCACCACAACTGGCATTGCAAAGCCCGGTGACGAGAGTGCAATGTTGATGATGTAGTGTCCGCCAATCGTGCCCCATGCTCGCTTCAACCGGGACATTTCCGGGGCAAGATCGCCAAAGCGCACCCCCCGCCGAAATGCAAGGAACACCAGCAGCACCAGCGAGAAGAAGTTGCCAATCGTCCACGTGTTGTAAATCCACAGCCAGTCTGCCTCCCGCAGGAACCACGCGATAGGAATCAGAATCAGCAGTTTGGACGAGGCAAACACCGTATTATTGACGAGCTGCAGGTCGCCGCGCAGCAAAGCAATCAGAACTGCCTCCGACATGAAGAAGAGCGTGTTCGCCGCGACCCCGATGCCAAGCCATACCCACGCATCCCCCAGTGGTTGCAGGTCAGTTTCTCCCAACCCACTTACCCATGCAACAGCGGCCCCGGCAGCAAATGAAATCGCGGTAACGAATATTGCAGCCGAACTGACCATTGTGGAGCGCCCGGTTTTTGTTTTCGGAATCTCGCCCGTTAGCCATGTATCGGTTCCCATCAGGCAGATGGTACTGAGCAGCATGGTGACGCCGATAGCTGCTGATGCCAGACCAACAGAGGCGGGTAGCATGAAGCGGTTCGCCACCCACCAGTAGACCACACCAAGGCCAGAGGTAATCGCGGTGGCTCCGATCATCGAACTGGCAGTCGCCAGCATACTCAGGTTTGTAGAGAGTAGCTTTTTCAACATAGAGTGTTCTCGTCGCTCCTGGCGAAAATTTGCTTTGTTTCAGTGTTATGCGGGATAATAACCGCTTATTCCCACAGATCGTAGATACGTGCCGTAATGTTTGTTACTCTGAACATATTACACAACGTGCTCACGTTTTGATGAGTTTGAATCGAAAATTCACAAAAAATTCACTTCGCAAAAAATCATACGGAGCGAATGTCATTATAATGTATGCTGTGTGTGGTGCTCCGTGCAAGTGTGCTGGTTGGTCAACCTGCACCCACCAGGCCACCGATACGCTATTTGAACAAACGGGTATTATACACTGAAGAGCGCGGGAGGCGCATTGCTATTCACAAACATAATAACAATCCTTAAACAACCCCACGCAGGTATCACTGGCCTGAATTTGCTACAGTGTGCTATAAACCTCGCGTGGTATCCCATTGTGGCGTGGCGTTTCGAAGTCCCTGCCATGCCATAACAACCACAGTAGATTCCACCCGTCGTCAATCAACAGGGAGCCGACAGACAATGGACAAAACATTTGAACCTACCCGCATCATTGCAATCGACCTGAGCGATCCGCCAGAGGTGCTGGAAACCGCCGACCCCACCACACACAACACCTATGATCGTGCATTCACGCTTGTGCGCTCACACGGGCAGGTACTGGGCGTTATAGAATTTGACCTGCCCATTACGTACGAAGACTACATGCCACTGATACGACAGCGATTCATCATCCCGGAAACCCCGGCTCCCACGCCACCACCGCTGACGGTCAGCATCAGTGTGGTCATTTGCACCCGCGACCGTACCGAAGACCTGAAAAAATGCCTGCCGTCTATTCTGGAACAGGAGGGGGCAGAGTACGAAGTCATCGTTGTAGATAACGCCCCATCGACGGAAGACACACGCCTGTATGTAGAATCACTGTCGTCAGATCGTCTGCGTTACATCCACGAGCCAACCCCCGGTCTATCAGTTGCCCGCAATACAGGGCTGGATGCAGCCACAGGAGAGATTATCGCGTTCACAGACGATGATGCCCTTGCCAGCGCAGACTGGCTGCACCGGCTGGTGTACGTCTTTGAAACCGATGACCAGGTTGGCTGCGTAACCGGGCTGACGCTGCCAGCAGAACTGGAATCCGAAGCGCAGGTGATGTTCGAGCGGTTCGGTGGCTTCAACAAGGGGCGCGGGTTCGAGCCAATCGTCTGGTCGATGAAAACCCACGCAGAAACCGAACCTCTGTTCCCCTACCTTGCAGGGCAGTTTGGTGCCGGGGTCAACATGGCATACCGAACAGAGCTCATCCGCGATCTCGGTAAGTTTGATGACGCACTGGGTGCTGGCACACCAGCAAAGGGAGCCGAAGACATCGACATGTTCTTCCGGGTCATCGTTGAGGGTTATAAACTGGTCTACGAGCCAAACGCCGTACTGTACCATCATCATCGGCGCAACTATGACGGCCTTGCAAAGCAGTTGCAGGGGTCTGGCAAGGCATTTGGCGCGTTTGTGATGAAATGCATCATAGACAGACCCTCTCGCCTGCTGTATTTTCTTGGTCAGGTGCCCTTCACCATCCGTTACCTTTTTGGTAAGGACTCCGCACGAAATGAAAACAAACAGGATGAATTTCCTCAGGAATTAGCAAATGGCGAACTTCTGGGCATGGCTCAAGGACCTTTTCTTTACCTATACAGCCGTTATAGAAGACACAACGCCTGAAAACCCCAGAGTTGAATTCGGGTATCTGTCGTTCGTCGTCCTGGTGATGACGGCGGGACTTGTGTGTGTGAGCGCGGCCTATGGGCTGGCGTGGTTAAATGAGGATGCAGCGCGGGTGATGCGGTGGGTCGGGCTGTCGACT
>JBCCQC010000298.1:0-5867 GCA_039024535.1 Chloroflexota bacterium | reverse complement strand
TGCGCCGCAACCTCAAGCCGATTGTGTTCGTACCGTTAGGGTGGGCGTTCGCACTGATTGTGCTGTATGCCATGCGCCTGCCATTCTGGGAGCAGCACGGGCGCTATGTTATCCCGGCAGTGCCGGGCGTGATGCTGACCGGGCTAGTCGGGTCGCTGTGGCTGCTGGAAGCTGCCCGCCGTTCACTTGTCTGGCGGGTGCTCACAAGGGTGGCTGTTGTGGGTGCCGGGGCTGTGATCGTGGTGATGGCGCTGGTACTCTCACCGGGGATTTACGCCCGTGATGTTACCATCATTGACCAGGAGATGGTTACATCTGCGCTGTGGATTGCCGATAATGTGCCAGATGGTGTGCCAATGGCAATTCACGACATCGGAGCCGTGGCCTATTACGCGCCGCGACCTATCCTCGATATTGCCGGTTTGGTCAGCCCGAATGTGGTGCCCATCGTGAACGATGCTGATGCACTGTGGAGCCTGATGCAGGCGGAAAACATGCAGTTGCTCATGGCCTTTCCCGATCAAATCCCCGGCGATGACCCCACAGACCCGCGCCTGTGCGAAGTGTTCAATACCGGCGGCACAGCAGCAATTGACGCCGGGGGTGCGAATATGGTGATCTATGCGCTGGCATGGAATGAAGATTGTACATCTGTTCGCTTTGTTGAGAATGACTGATGTTATATAATACAGGCGTTAATGAGTGAAAGACCCACAGCATGAATGATCTACTCAAAAAATTAAACACCCTCGTCAGGGCCGGTGTGAACGATGTACTGGATGACGTGCAGAAAGTTGCCGCCACACCCGGCAAATACATTCCACGTAGCCGCCTCGGTAAAGAGATTGACCACGAGGTCGAATACCTGCGCAAACAGATCAACAAAGCCCTTGACTTTGAAGACCAGCTAACAAAAAAAATTGCGGACGCCGAAGCCGACATTGCCAACCTCGACCGGCAGGCTGATGAAGCCGTGAGCATCAACGACGATAGCCGTGCCCGTTACATGGTAGAGCGCCTGCACCGGGCACAGCAGCGCAAAACCATGCTGGAATCTGACCTCAGAGAGCATCGTATCGCCACGCAGGAACTGATTACCCGCGTAAACGAACTGGACGCAACAATCTCTGAGGCACGCCACCGCGAACAACAGCAAGAGCAAGCCCCGCCGCCACCCGCACAGCAGGACGTGCCCGCGCCGCCGAAATCATTACCGCAGCACGATGCCGGGGCTGTTGAAGAAGCCGCCAGCCGACTGGCAGCACCTGCACCGGCCCGGAAACCTGCCGAACCCGAAAAGCCTGCTACAACGCGCATCCCGGTGATAATAGAAACCGATGATGAACCGGAAGCACCAGCACAGCAATCCACTGTGCCAGCACCCACAAAGGCGGAACCCGCACCCGTACAGAGCAAATCCACTGTTGAAGTAGCAGCAGTGCCTGCATCGCCAGCCCCTGCTGAAAGTATCCAGAAAGACGCGCCACCGAAAAAACCACCTGCTGACGATGGCACAAAAGAGATCAAAGAGGCCACCGCCGCTGTAGACCGCGCAGATGCCTTCCGGCAGGAAACAGGCAAGCTGCTGGCCGATGCCCTGCGAGAAGCCCGCGAAGCGGTGGAAAAAATGGACGATCTTGTAGAAGCCAGCTATGAGGTGCAGGCGAACGCCACTGCCACTGCCGAAGTTGAAGAAGAGCTGGCAAAGTCAAAGATTGATGATGATATTGCCAGCCGTCGGGCACGCCTCAGTGCGCCGCCACCAGCCGGAAGCAAAGATGATAAAGATAACTCCGCTTAACCACATAAATCAGGATTTTACCCCGATGCAGTCTCCGTCCACCTCCGATGTCTATCGGCGTGCGCTCAAGCAGGCCCAGCCCCTTGCCGGTGTCCTCTCTGTAGATAGCCTGCTGCGGCGGCTGATACAGATTACACAGAGCCTGAGCAACGGCCATGCGGTGCGCGTTCACCTGGTGGACAGGCACGGTAAGCTACGTTTGCAGGCCTACGGCGACGCCGATCTTGAGGTTCACCTCGTGGATGAGCCATCAATGGACGACGCGCTCCGTTTAAGCAGCGAACACTACATAGAAGCAGGCAGGCTTTACGTGCCAATGACTCACAGCCAGCTTGTGATGGGCATGGTAAGCATGGATGTGGGCGAAGATGCTGCCGCAGACATGGCACTGGTGATGGAGACGGCGTGTACGTTCGCGGCAGCGGGGCTGGTTAACGCCCGCACCGTAAACGAGAACGCGACGATTGACGTCAGCCACATCATAGAGCGCACCCGCCTCGCAGCCATGAACGAACTGGCCGCCGCCGCCTCTCATCAACTCAACAACCCGCTTACGACCATCATGGCCGATACAGAAATCCTGCTGCTAAAAAAAGAAAAGGGCAGCAGTGACTATGACACACTGAAGGCGATTTCCAGGGCAGGGCAGCGGGCAGCAGAAGTAGTGCGGCGGTTGATGGCCGTCAGCCAGCCAGACCGAATGAACGGCATCCCACAACAGGTGGACGTGGTGCAGTCCATTGATAACGTGCTGGTGGTGCTGCGGCAATACATCCGTGCAGAAAGTATTCAAATTCATACCACCTACCCGGAAGAAGACCGCCCACACGTACACATCCGGCCCGACGCACTCGGTGATGTGTGGCTGAACATCCTCATGAACGCCCGCGATGCAGTCATCACACGAGATGTCGGCCAGATCCATATTCTGGTGCAGCTTACGCCAGAAGAGGATACCGTGAACGTACAAATATGGGACAATGGGGTAGGGATTGCAGAGCACGAAATTCGCTCAATCTTTGAGCCTTTTTACACAACACGCTCACCTGCAGAGCGGATGGGCCTGGGCCTGCATACCAGCAAGCGCATTGTAGAAAGTGTTGGCGGGTCTATCCGCATTGAACCGTGGGAATCGCAAGGTACCCGCGTAATAGTTTCTTTACCCGTGATGAAAGGTGGAAAATAAATGGCATACATCGTGGCAGTAGACGATGAAAAGGAAGTGCTGGCAACGGTTGGCCGTGCCCTTGAAGACGACGACACACGCATCAAGCTGGTAAACGACAGCACAGAGGCCGAAGGTGTCATCGAAACTGAACGGCCCGATCTGGTGATCCTTGATGTGATTATGCCGGTGATGGATGGGATTCACATCTGCCGGAAGCTGCGGGCCAACCCGGATCTGATGGATTTGCCAATTCTATTCCTGACGGCCAAAGGCCGCACAGACGACATTGTAGCTGGCCTGGATGCTGGCGCTGATGACTACATCGTCAAGCCGTTCCATGTGCAGGAACTACGGGCACGTGTAACAGCTTTGCTGCGCCGTGGCGAACGCGACAACAAAAATGAGAGCGTGCTCACCGTCAGCGAACTGAAGCTCGATTCTAAAACCCACCAGGCGAAGGTTGAAGGCGAGAAGATTCAGCTTACCGCCACAGAGCACCGCCTGCTGCGCTACCTGATGGTAAACGCGGGCAAGCCACAGTCCCCGGTACATCTGCTGGAATCTGTATGGGAATACCCACCGCAGACAGGCGACCCTGACCTCGTTCGTGCGCACATCCGCAACCTGCGTGCCAAGCTCAAGCGGGTTTCTGGCCGGCGCTTTATTGAGACAGTACACGGGGTAGGCTATATCATTGAGGAAAACTAGAAGCGGAATTCATAAAAAATTCATGGTGGATCACTTCTCCATCTGGCCCACCACGACTATACTATTTCAAAAGGTAACGGAATGGAGGCCAGCCCATGCATAGAATTCTGGTAGCAGACGACGACCCCGTAATGCTCAATATGGTGGCAAAACTGCTGCACAAAGAAGGGCACGAGGTTGTAAAAACAACGTCTGCACAGGGGGTACACCAGCAAATTGAACAGGCCAACCCGGATTTGCTGCTGGTAGATGTCAATCTGCCAGATCGCAACGGCCTGTTGCTGTGCCAGGAACTGCGGTCTAACCCGGAGTTTGACAACATGCCAATTGTCTTCCTCACAGGGGCCTCATCCTCCCCGGATAGTGTGGCAGAAGCCCTGAACGCCGGTGGTGACGATTACATCCAGAAGCCCTTTGCTGCCCGCGAACTGGCCGCACGGGTGCGTGCGCACCTGCGTCGTGTTCAGGTACGCCGAGAGATCAGCACGCCGTTGATTCGCCTGTACCCGGCAACAGAAATGGCTATTGTGGATAACCGCGAAGTCGACCTGACGCATGTAGAATACAACCTGCTGCAACACATGTGCAGCCGACCCAACGAATGGCAAACAACCCGCGATTTACTCGTCGAAGTGTGGAGCTACCCCGGCAACGTGGGGGACGCAGCACTGGTGCGTAACCATGTGCGCAACCTGCGCCGTAAAATCGAGGTCGACGCTGACCGTCCCACCATCATACTGTCCCGGCACCGCCGTGGCTATATGATTGCTGCTCGCGTGGAGGTCGTAGAAGCGTCTACCACATAGGCGGTTCTTTCTGCACAAAACCTTATCATCTGTCGAATTTATCCTCAACAACAGCATCGCGCCCCTATGGTATAGTATCTGTGTCGCAACTCGCATAAAACACTGGAGTTGCGGCACAGTTGCTTTTATATACGAGTGTGGCGGCAGCGAGAATTATTCATGCGATCAACATTGCAAAAGTTAGTCCAGATACTTGACGGAACCCCTGCCGAGTATGGCGAGCGTGAGAATGGGCAGAGTGTGGTTGAACTGGCACTCGTAATGCCTATCCTGCTCATCCTGCTGGTAGGGATGATCGAAATCGGCTGGTTTACCAACAACTATCTCATCCTCCTGGAAGCATCCCGCGTAGGCTCCCGTGAGGGAACCAAGCTGGGTGGGGATAGCAGCCCCTACACATGGGAACAGGGCACCATCACGCTACAGGTAGACGACCCGACCACGGAAGATGTGGACGAGGGGCGTGACCTTAACAGCATTGTGGGGGTTGCTGCACCGGCTTTCCTGTCAGAGCAGCGAGATACCTTCACTGGGGGCCCAGAGGTTCGGTCTCCAAACGCCGCACCCTTGGCGGCAGATCCGCCCGTAGATGATGCCCAGCGCGTAGAAGGTGCGCTGGCCCGTGGGGCAGGCACGCCAGATGAGCTGGCCTGTGAGCGCCTGCGTATTGGCTTTTACACCAATGTGGCCTGCGCCACGCTGGACTCGATGGCACCGCTGGATCAGTCCGTGACGTTCATCCCCAACGATGAGCTGACCTTCCCCGGTGAGAACGACCTGCCGCTGCCGTTGAACGACATTATCGTGTCTGTATTTTCTATCAACCGCATTCCAGCGCTGGTAGGCGGCAGTCCATCCATTGAGGAGCAACGCGCCAACCAGTTTGCCGGGCCGTTCCGCACCGTAACGCAAACCGGCGTCGCCAACCACAACAGCATACATGGCGGGACGCTGAGTGAAATTGATTACACCGGGGTACCCGGCCAGGCCCCACGAGACGCCGGTAACAACCCGAACCCGGCTGCCGCACAGGTGATGGTGACGGGGCGCTTCCCGGCAAATGCCAACGAGTGCGAATCGGACTGGCGTGACCCATTTGACCTTGACAACAATGGAGCGTTCAATGCGTGGGAAATTGATGATGAGCGCCTCAACATCCTGAACAACGGCGGCATTCTGATGGACAGTGTGGATGAGGACTTTTACAACATCACTGGTGTTGGCAACAGTCCAGAGGCCCTCCGTGGGTTTGCCCTCACTGGCAAGTGGCGTGCTGCCAACTCAGAAAACTGTATGGGGTCAGAGTGGGACATCATCCGTATGGAACGGCTGGTTAACCTGCGCACCGGGGAACCCACCGAGCAAGAAGTGCTGGAATTACCAG
>JBCCQC010000297.1:0-5870 GCA_039024535.1 Chloroflexota bacterium | reverse complement strand
GTGATGTGCTGCTGGAAACCGTCGCACTGCACAGCATCCACCAGGAAGAACAGCACCAGATTATGGCGACCGCCTCTCATATGAGCGATGTAAGCCCACCGCCGTTTGCCGCGCAGTTCGCCGAGATCATCGTGGATACGGAAACCGGGCAGATTACCGTGGAACGCCTGCTGATGGCTGTGGACTGTGGCGTCGCGCTCAACCCGATTACGGCTGCCGGACAGGTGGAAGGTGGCATGACGCAGGCACTCGGTTATGCGCACTGTGAGGAAATGGCGTATAACGCGCTCGGTGTGCCACAGGCCACACAGTTCGGGGATTACCACATCTACCGCGCGGACGAGATGCCTGACCTTGAGGTGATCTTCGTGGAGACATATGAGGAAACCGGGCCGTATGGTGCTAAAGCCGTCGCGGAGATTCCGAAGGACGGGGTGGCCCCGGCGCTGGCGAGTGCCATCTACGATGCGACGGGGGTGCGGATGCGGTCGCTGCCGTTTACGCCGGAGCGCGTGTGGACTGCATTGCAGGCGGCACAGTCTGCGGGCAGTGATGCAGCGGATTAAGCGATAAATAGGTGTTAATGAGGAGGAAGCAGGTTGAAAACTATAGGGAAATGGATACTGGGTGTTGCATTTTTCGGAGCCTGCTTCTTCATAAACATTGACTTTTTCGACGGAATCGGTAGTAAGGACTTTAATGATAATATCTTCGAACCTGATGGCTTTTTTGACTTCGTTACGATGCAGTTACCTGCAACTGATGTAATCGCGTACAACGAGGTTAAAACATTTTTCGAGGCAAACCTTGAGGATTATCGCGAATACTCTCTGACAAACTTTGAAGATGTGACATTGCTGGAGGGTGATTACGCCCAACGATATAACATTGGGGCATATCTTGAGGATGACACGCTTTCCTTTGTTAATATTGTTATGGGCCGCCGGAAAACGAATACTACCATTGCAGAAACAATCGAAAGATTTGGTGAACCTGAGCAAATATTGATGGTGACCAGCATGGGGGGAACACAACGCAACGGCTCTGAAGCATATATCTACTATCCAGAAGATGGCGTTATAGTCATCGCTACTGGTGTCAAATACTCATACGGAAGATCATGTCTGCGCCGACGAACACAAATTTCGAGAGTCTATCTTCTTGATTCCACAGACACGTAGAAGATTTGCTGGATGTTGTTCAACCGGGATTGCCTATGTCATGGGATGAAATCACTGAAAATACCGCTGAATATCTTCAACCATGGACAGGGTACAAATGCTATGAGGTTGACAATTGGCAGGACATTCACGCCGGAAATCCTTCATCATAGTGCGGGTGTCGTCTTGTGCGCCGGATGCGATAGATCGCGTCCCTACACATTGACGCGATTCACACGGTAGGGACGGCATGAATGCCGTCCGCCGTAAAACCTGCTCGTATGGTGGGCATCATGTTGGGGGTTCAAGACATAATAGGGATGAATTTCAATGTCAACACCCATACCCGGCTCAACAGAATTCAATCTGGTTATCTGCCTTGCCGCATTTAATAGAGGGACATACTGGAAGCTCAAGTCTGACCTTGTTGGTATGCCTGGCACATGGGGTGTAGTACCTGAGCATAAAGCAAAGCAGATTCCTGATCTGCTGTCTGGTCTGTATCAGGGACAGGATTCTGGTGACGATGCAGAAGCGTGGTTTAGCTGGATGCTGGACAATGACGATAATGTCGTTGAGTTTCTTGAGATGCACCACGGAAAGCAGGATAGAGCATTCTATATGGGCTTGCTAAATCAACCGCCATACTGGGCCGAAGTCCCGGACGATAACACAACCACGGGCTGATGATGCGCCACACAATGCGATTTTTTGTCTGATCGCGGCTCGTGTGTACGCTTACAACTCGCGCCAACTTCATCTCGCTACCTTCCACACACCTCGGGTTTTCCGCCGGCACAGCGAAAAACCCCCACATTCTCTCTATCCCCGCGTAAAAATTGTGTGATGCACCACAAACGCAGCGGGATTATCGCATCAGTCCCCGGACGGAACCGGCTGTGCGTCATCGGTCTTCTTGCCGCCCAGAATCGGACGGAAAACCGGGTTATTGCGCGATTGCAGATGATCTAGGAAGCTGACCAGCACAAACCCGAAAACCATCAGGCCCAGTGCAATGCCCACCTCGCCGCCCGTGAGCGGGACAATTTCTTCGAGGAGTTCAGTATGCTGGCCCATCCACGGCAGCACGTTGCGTGTCAAAGCTACCTCTATGCCTTCGGTGTTGGTATAGGTTCGAACTATACCTTCACTATTCAGTTCTGGAGCTTTGAACGGGTAGATAATGCGCAGCGACCCGACCATAAAGCCGACCAGTGCTGCCACCGTAGTATTTTCGAAGCGGCGCAGCAGCCAGCTCAAAAAGCGCGAGAACACGATAATGCCGACTACACAGCCCAGTCCGACGGAGATAACCGTAATCAGGTTCGCGCCCACGTCCTCAAAGCTGATGAGGCCACGCACAGAGCCAATCACATGCTCATACTGGCCGAGCACCAGCAGCAAAAACGAGCCGCTCACCCCCGGCAGGATCATCGCGCAGATAGCAATCGCCCCGCTTACAAACATAATCGGCGGGGTGTTGGGCACGTCACGCGGGCGCAGGCCCACAATCAGGAACGCAATCACGGTCGCCACCACCAGCGAGATGATCGCCTGTGTGTTCCAGCGCACGTTAGCCCCCACCGCGATAATTGACGCGATAATCAGGCCGGTGAAGAACGAGAACAGATAGACCGGGTAATTCTCCAGCGCAAACTCCAGCCCTGTTACCAGCGTCACAATCGCCGCTGCGATACCGCCCAGCAGTGCCACCAGAAAACGCCACGGCACATGCTCTGCCGCGCCCTTAAAATCCCCCTTCAGGATGAGGCGAATCAGATCAATATTGAACGACTTGATCGCGTTAATCAGTTCTTCGTACACGCCAAGGATGAATGCCATCGTCCCGCCGGAAACCCCCGGCACAATATCCGCAGACCCCATCGCCACGCCGGTAAAAAACAGCCGGACGTACTGGGCAGGGGTGCGCGGGGTGTTGTTGTTGTCATGTTCCATGATAAAGACCACTCCGCATATTATGGGAAAATTCCGCGTTATTCTCTACCACGCACAGAGCGCGGTCAATGGTGCCTTGTGCCTGCCACAAAACCCGGTACACTCTCCGCGTTAACCAACAGAGTGACCTACACCCCATGCAAACGCTCAACCGGCTGGTGAATGCCGCCGCTATTATCAACGACTTGGCACGGCAAAAGCACACGCACGTCCTGCCCGTGATGGACGATGGCATCACTGTATACCTGCACACCGACGATGCTGCTGTGCGCGTGGTGCGCCATGATAGGCCACAGGTGGAAGCGACGATCGAAACACTGCCGGCCCTCGCATGGCGCGTTGCCACCGACTACGACGAAAACGGAGTGTATATCGTTGCGATGAAGCGGCCCGGTTTCGGGCAGATTGCCCGCGCCAGCATGAACGTTCTCGTTCCGCGTGATGCACATCTGGTGCTGCGGATGAACAACGGCCTCGTTTCACTGGATCATGTGCGCGGGACGCTGCACATTGCCCCACCAGCCGATGCCCCCGGTGTGGTGAACGGGTATCTGACGGACGGCGAATAACGCATCGGGGTTCCGGGCGAGGCATGGCCTGCGCCCCTACAGACGGCGAATAGCCCTGAATAGCCCTGTTGCTATAACATTCTGTGCATAACCCCGGTTACGGAATATCGTTTACGCTGGTTTAACATGCACCATTTATGATAATCTCTATCAGCATAATGGATATGCGCGGGGAGCTGTCCCCGCACACACACAGGAGAGATTTTTTACTATGGCAGACATTTCTGAACGCGGCTATGCCAACCCGGATATTCTCGTTAGCACGGACTGGGTGGCCGAGCACAAAGACGACGATAACGTGCGCGTGGTCGAATCCAACGAAGACGACCTGCTCTACCCTTCCGGGCACATCCCCGGCGCGGTGCAGGTAGACTGGACAACTGACCTCAACGACCCGGTGCGCCGTGACTATGTGGACAAGGCCGCTTTCGAGGCGCTGATGTCCCGTATTGGCGTGACGCCGGACACCACTATTGTCTTCTACGGCGATAAATCGAACTGGTGGGCGTCCTATGCGCTGTGGGTATTCCAGCTTTTCGGCCACGACAACGTGAAACTGATGGACGGTGGACGCCTCAAGTGGGAGCAGGAAGGCCGCGAGATGACCCGCGAGGTGCCGAGCTACCCGGCGACCGACTACACCGCACAGGAGCGCGACGATAGCAAGGTACGCGCCTTCCGTGATGATGTGTTGAAGCATCTGGAAGCGAACAAGCCGCTGGTGGACGTGCGCAGCCCCGCCGAGTTCAAGGGCGAACTGCTGCACATGGCGAACTACCCGCAGGAAGGCGCACTGCGCGGCGGTCACATCCCGGGCGCGGCCAATATCCCGTGGAGCAAGGCCGCCAACGAGGACGGCACCTTCAAGACGGCGGACGAACTCCGCGCCATCTACGCCGACGAGAACGGCATCGACGGCAGCACCGAAGTGATTACCTACTGCCGCATTGGTGAGCGCAGCAGCCATAGCTGGTTTGTGCTGAACTACCTGCTGGGCTATGAGAACGTGCGCAACTACGATGGTAGCTGGACGGAATGGGGCAACGCGGTTAACGTCCCGATTGAGAAGTAAATCCCCTGCATCATATTACCGGGCGAGCCGACGGCTCGCCCCTACCGAAACCTACCCGTGCTTGCGGATGTAATCCCGCATCAGGTCTGCCTGTGGTTCATTCGGGTTGAGTGACAGCGCCTTTCCATAGTCACGGGCAGCAGCGGCATAGTTGCCTTTGCTGTTATAGGCATTCCCCCGGTTGAGGTAAGCGCTGGCATAGTCCGGCTTCAGGCGAATCGCCTCGGTAAAGTCGCGGATGGCCGCGTCGATCTCCCCCTTATTGCGGTAGGCAACCCCCCGGTTGTAGTAAGGCAAATGGAGTTCGGGGTTCTTCAGTTCAGTAGAGCGCGTGTAGTCGCGGATGGCTGCGTCGTACTCCCCCTTCTTCTCGTAGGCATTCCCCCGGTTGTTGTAAGCGCTGGCATAGTCCGGTTTCAGGCGAATGGCCTCGTTGTAGTCGCGGATGGCCGCGTCGTACTCCCCCTTGTCGTAGTAGGCAACCCCCCGGTTGTTGTAAGCCGTGGCATAGTCCGGTTTCAGGCGTATCGCCTCGGTGTGGTCGTGGATGGCTGCGTCGTATTCGCCCCTGTTGTTGTAGGCAATCCCCCGGTTGTTGTAAGGCAAATGGAGTTCAGGGTTCTTCAGTTCAATAGAGCGCGTGCGGTCGCGGATGGCTGCGTCGTACTCCCCCTTCTTCTCGTAGGCATTCCCCCGGTTGTTATAAGCGGCGGCATAGTCCGGTTTCAGACGGATCGCCTCATCATAATTATCTATTGCTGCGTCATACTCTTCGTTGTCATAGTGAGCGTTTCCACGCTCATAGTATTCCTCGGCGGTCAGCGTGGCCTCGGTCACGGCGGGTTGTGCGTCGGCCTGTTGCTTCTGCTCCGCTTCGTAGGCTTTCGTGGTCGGCATGGCGGGATGCAGTACCATCTCCAGCGGCACATCCAGGAAGCGGGTGCGCAACCGTGTCATTGCCTCATCAAAAAAGTCTGCCGGCACACGGATGCCGTTGTATTTGCCGAGTGGCTCTGCAATGTGGGCGGGTAGCTGCTTTTTCATATCCGAGAACGAAAAGCCCTCAAACGTCAGCGGGATGATGTTGCGTTTGTGCAGCAGCGCGTGTTCAAT
>JBCCQC010000296.1:0-5875 GCA_039024535.1 Chloroflexota bacterium | reverse complement strand
TAAAATGAAACGGTATGAAAGAATCAACCGGATCTGGATGGGACAACGCTCATGCCGGATGGACTCCGTAGCTATCTGACGCCACCTCAATATGATAACCCGGAAGACCAGCGTACAGCGATGCTGCTATGGTGGTACCTTTTATCCGGTATTGTCGCTAATCTCATCCCCTACATTGCATTCTCGATTGCCAACCGCAGTAACCTGTCTCGCCCAATTTTCCTGATTGCGCCGGTCGTGCTGATTGTTCTGCTGGTTATGCTGCGTCAGGGGCAGCTTGCCTTTGTACGCTGGGGCTTTATTGTCACGTTCTGGGCGCATCTGCTTATCCAGGTCACTCCAACAGGTGGTATTTATAGTAATCTCTACTTCTGGTTCTTTTTCTACATCCTTTTTGGCGGGTTTGTCTTCAGCCTTAAAACCTACTATGGGCTGGTGGGGCTGTTTATTATTCAAACGCAGGTCTACTTTAGCACTGGCCAGTTTTGATGTCCTTCCACCCCCACCGGAAGCTCCCCACACCCCCATTAACTACGCTATCAACTACACTATTTTTGCCCTGTTTCTGTCGATAGCGATCTACATTATGCGGCTTGCTATGGACAGTACCATCCAGCAGTTGCGCCGCAGCGAGCAAACTTACGAAAACGTCATTCAAGACCAGACCGAGTACATTTCACGCTTTAAGCCCGATGGCACTCGCATCCTGGTTAATGAAGCGTACTGTGAATCGCGGGAAAGTGACTATGCATCCGTGATGAAGGAGAATGTGTTCGTTGCCGCGAAAGAACGCGGCATGATCCTGAAGGGGGTACTGTCATCTCTCGATCACCAGAAACCCATCGGTCGGCACACCATCAAGCGGTATAAATCCGATGGCACCGCCGTATGGGAGGAGTGGGTAAACCGCGCTATCTTCGACGAACACGGCGAAGTGCTGGAATACCAGGCCGTTGGTAGGGACATCACCGCGCAGAAGATGCTGGAAGAACGCGAACAGCAGCTCAAGCTGGCACAGGAGCGCGAGGTGTTTTTGCAGGAATTCGTAACCAATACATCCCACGACCTCAAAACGCCACTCAGCATCATGCACACCTCACTATACCTGCTGGGCAGAGCAGACAACATGGACGATGTGCAACGCCGAATCATCACAATGCAGCAGCAAACCGATATGCTGGAAAGCATGATCGGCGATATTCTGGCGATGTCTGCGCTGGAGTATGTGCCGCACCTTGAAAAAGAACGCACCGGCCTCAACACCCTCATCCACGGTACTCTTCCCCCCCTGCGCCCCAAAGCCGAATCAAAGCAAATCACGCTGACTGCTGACCTGCCCCCCGGCGAGATCTGGCACGAAGTCAACGAAGAAGAACTCAACCGTGCCCTGATTAACCTGATTGACAACGCACTCAACTACACGCCCGATGGTGGCCGCGTTACTGTAACGGCCCGTGAAGATGAAACCGGGGTGTGCATCCGCGTTGAAGACACTGGCATTGGCATCCCCACAGACGACCTGCCGCACATCTTCCGGCGCAGCTACCGCGCCAGCAACGCCAACGGCATGTACACCGGCACGGGCATCGGCCTCGCTATCGTCAAGAAGATTGTTGACCTGCACAACGGCACTATTACGGTAAACAGTACCGTGGGAGAAGGTACCACCTTCACAATATTGCTGCCGAAGACACCACCAACCGACTAACATTCCCCCTGTAACGCCCCGCACCCACCTTCTATACTTCCCGCCGACTGCGAATAGACTGACTGGACGAGGCAAAACTATGCGTGTGTTACAGCACGAGTGGGTAACGGCGATACTGATGTTCTTGCTGCTGCTGGTACCACTGGCGATTCCAAATCCATCGCTGCACATTGACGAGGTGGCAAACTGGCTGGATCGTGTGGAGGGCTTCCGGGAGGCCATGTGGAGCCGAGACTATGCCGCCACCGTCCGTACAGAGCACCCCGGCGTGACCACAATGGCCCTTGGGGGCATCGGCCTGACGGTGCTCAACCTGCTCTCGCCAGAAAGCGGCCTGCTGGATATTGAAACCATGTACGCAGTACGCACACCGATCATCATCGTGAACGCGCTGGCGCTGACGTTTGCGTTTGTGGCGCTGCGCCGCCTGGTCGATGTGCGCGTGGCACTGCTGGCCGTGGTGCTGATGGCTGCATCGCCCATACTGCGGTGGTACCTGCGCCTGCTGCACATTGACGGCATGTCTACCACGTTTATGTTTCTGGCGTTCACTATGCTCATGCTGGCGCTGCACACCACCACCCCGCGCGAACAGGCAGCAACTCCGGCCCCGGTGAACTGGCAGATGCTGGTGGCGGCGGGGTTTGTCGGCGGGCTGGCGGGACTCACACGGTTTACAGCGGCGTATCTGGTGGGGATGATTGGCGTGCTGGTGCTGGCGAACCTGTTTTACCACCGCCGCGCGTTCTCTATACGGCTGTTTGTACGGAGTGCGGTACTGCCGGTGGTGGTCTTTACGGCTGTGATGGCCGTAACGTGGGCCGCGCTGTACCCCGGCATGTGGGCTGCCCCCGGTGAGGTGTGGGCGGAGACGGTTCACGGGCTGGAAAACGCTACAAGTGCCCACGAAGAAGGCAACTACTACATGGGCGCTCCAGTAGACGCCCCCGGCGCAGACTTTTACCTGTGGGCGCTGCTCATCCGGCTAACGCCCGTGACGATTATTGGCGCGGGGCTGGCAGTGATGGCCGCGTTTACGGGGGCAGTGCGGCAGCAGTGGCGGTTATGGCTGGCAGTGCTGGTATACATCATCGTTTACAGCGTGGTGATGACCACGGGCGCGAAAAAATTCGACCGCTATATATTGCCGGTGTTCCCCGCGTTGCATCTGGTGGCGGCGTTCGGGTGGGTGTGGCTGGCCGGATTGATTGGCAATCGGGTGCAGGTGCCGGTGAAAGCGGCGTGGGCTGTGGCGATTGCTGGCATTGTGGGGTACGGGTTGTGGTTCTACCCGGCAGACTACGCCTACACCAATCCAATGGTGGGGTCAGACCGCGCACAGCACATCTTACTCATTGCCGCCGGGGGCGAGGGCATGAACCACGTCGCAGCGGAATTGGAGCGCGTCAGTGGCTCCCCGAAGGCAGCGGCCCAGTATGTTTACACGCGCTATGGGGATAACCTGGTGTATAACACGCCGCAGGCGAATATCGTTCGGCTGGATCGAATGCAGGTGGATGTGCTGGGCAATGCCTATTACATTGTGCGCACCATTAGCTATCGCCAGCGCGACCCGTGGACGGAGCCGGTTTATGCCAGCGCAGAGCCACTCGCTACCGTGGACATCCACGGCATTACCTATGCAGAAATCTACGACGCCGAGGAAATTCGCGCGTTTATCCGCGCCAATGCCGAAGACGGCGAGGAGTGGCCCGACCCCGACCGCGAAGACGAGGATTAAATCAGATGGGGCGCGGGGTGCGCCCCTGTGTTACGCGGGGATGAGCTTAACCCTCGGTGCTTTCTGAGGCGCCGCCACCGGCCACAGCCACAAAGTCCAGCTTGAGTGTGACGTCATCTTCCACGCTGGCAACCATCGGCGGGGTGGGGACGTTGATGCCGTAGTCTGCATAGAGGATGCTGGTTTCTACACTGCCCTGAATTTCGGTTTCAGAGACGAGTGTTACTTCAGCAGTGAAGGTTTCTTCGCGGGTGGTGTCGATCACGGTCAGGTCGCCCACGACTTCGAATTCAATCGTGTCGCCCACGGCCACGCTGTCTGGCATGTTGTTCAGTGCGGTGGGGTTAAACGTGATGAACTCGTGCTCATCCTGGTTGGAGAGCAAGATGAAGCGCTGCACTGCCCCGTCACGGTTGCTGCTCTCCGTCTGGAAGTCACGGGCGTTGATGCGGATTTCGCCAATTTCGGAGTTGGCCGGGTTTGCGAGGTCAACCAGGACATCACCAGCAACCTGGTTGGTGGTGCCCACTACGGTGAAGTCCTCACCGCGCAGCACTTCCTCGATGTTGTACTCTGCGGTCGATACTTCCGGGTCGATGGTGAAGACGATTGCGCCCTCGCTGCTGGCTTCGAGCTGTTCTGCACCTTCGCTGGCGTCGGTGATGTCGGTGTTCGGTGTGGTAAAGAAGAAAAATGCACCGGCACCAATGGCGATAATCACCACCAGCGCCCCTACAATAATCCCAATTCGGCGTGACATAGGTGTACCCTTTTGTATTCGTTAGCGTTGACCCACAGCATCCCCTATTGCAACGCATTGCACAAGGTCAACCGGGCACAAACCGCCGAAAATTGACACACTTATTACGGCTGTTTAATCTATCTGCACAACTCCGTTAAATTCGGCCATATCGTTAATCAGATAGTCCGGTTCGGCGGCGGCCAGTTCGTCACGGGTGTTGTAGCCGGTGGCAACCGCGCATACCTTTACGCCGCTGGCCCGCGCTGCTGTGATGTCCATCAGGGTATCGCCAATAATCAGCACATGCTCTGGCGCGATGCTGCGCCCGGCCAGTTCACTGGCACGGGTAATGGCGGCAGGTGGCAGGTCTTCGCGGTGAACGGACTCATCGCCGAAGGCCCCGAACGTAAACACAGCCGGGTCATAGCCCGCAGCCTGCAGCTTCACCGGCGCAGCGGGTGCTACATTGCCTGTCACCAGCCCGTGCAGCAAATTTTCGCGGCGCAGCAGGGCATTGAGCGTGTTCATGGCACCGGGTAAAGCAACCACATCATACGTCGCGGTGAGCGCCCGCATGTTGGCCGCCATGGCCTGCGCGAACGCTGGCATTTTCTCCCCCACAGCAGACTCGTCATAACCGGCGGGTTCCAGCAGCAGGGCCAGCGTTTTATAGTCCGTTTTGCCGCCGAAGTGGTGCGTGTCGATCCCCGTAGATGTACCAAACACCTGCTCCATACTGCGGCGCGTGGCCTCCCGCCCGATCCCCTTCCCGGTGAGCAGCGTGCCGTCAATATCCCATAAAATTGCGTCAATCCGTGCCATGATCTGTCTCCCATGAGTGATCGTTGTGTGGTAAGGGCACGGCATACCGTGCCCCTACCATGTATTTGTGAATTTATTTAAGGTCGAAGCCTGCCAGCAGTTCTTTTGCGCGATTATAACCGGACTCGTACAACCGGTCAGCCGCGTCAAAGTCGAATAGCCCCACACCCACCACGCCAGGGTTCACCACAAGGTCAGACGCGGCAATCTGCATCTGTGTGGCCGCCCGTGACCCCAGCGCGTTCGATTGCATAAGCACATCCATGATATTAACAACTTTAATGCCGTCACTGAACGGGTTAATGCGCCGCCACAACACCGCCCATCCGTTCAACCACTGCCCGTACTCGTAGCTGACCGGCTCACGCTGCGTAAAACCGAGGTCTACCGCAATCACAGTTCCCGCGCCCACAATATGCCGCATCACATCGGATGGCGTGTTGTCGTACACGCCGCCGTCGATGTGCAGGTAGCCGTTTTCATCCGGTGGTGGCGGGAATAACCCGGCAATTGACGTACTATAGCGCACGTTGCGCCACAGGGGGCCATACACGTTCGTGGACTGGTGCGTGAGTGTGAGGTTGGCACTGACGGTAAAACACGTCGTCCACAGGTCTTCGCTCAGGGTGTCTTCGAACCACTGGCGGTACACATTGGCGATTTTGTAGCCAGTATTCAGCGCGACATAGGGCAGCGTGACGTTAAACAGCACATCGCGGCGCAGTAAATCGTCTTTCGTGCGCTGGAGCATGTCCGGGACGCTCCAGCCAGCGGCGTACTGCGCTGCTACAATAGCCCCGGCACTGGTGCCGCCGACAACATCAGCATGAATGCCAGCTTCTTTCAGTGCCTGGATGACACC
>JBCCQC010000295.1:0-5918 GCA_039024535.1 Chloroflexota bacterium | reverse complement strand
TCAAAATAAAACAGACACGACACTTCAGGGGCATGGATGACAGATGGATACCAGACTTTATTTGCAGTTGTTCGGTCGTGAATCTGAAGTTGAGTCTGTTGTGGCGGCGCTGGCAGTAGAGCGTCTGGTTGCCCTGGTGGGTATTGGCGGCATGGGCAAAACGCGCATTGCGCAGGCTGCCTGCCAGCGGGTGAAAAGTGAATATAGCGGTGGTGTTTACTGGATTGCTGTGCCGGAGGGGAACCCCGGTGCCAGCCTGCCCCTGCTGGTTGCACAGGCTGTGTTCCCGCAGGAGCAAAGCGTGGGCAATACTGTAGAGCAACTGATTGCTGCGCTGAAAGACCGCCAGATGCTGGTGGTGCTGGATGCTTTCGAACACTTTGACGGGGCAGAGCCTGCGCTGGCTGCGCTGCTGGCTGGCTGCCCGGAACTGCGGGTTGTCGTCACCAGTAGAACCGGGCTGGCGATGCACTACCAGCGCACACTCCCGGTTGTGGGCCTGCCGGTGCCTGCGGACGATAACAACCCGTTGCAGCAGGCTAATAATGCTGCTGTGCGCCTGTTTACTGACCGGGCCGCACATGTAACGCCCGATTTTAACGCCGCCCGCCAGGGTTATGCACATATTGCACACATCTGCTGGCTGGTGGGGGGTATGCCGCTGGCGATTGAACTGGCTGCAAGCTGGGTTGGCGCGATGAGCTGCGCGGCGATTGCTGCGGGCATTGCCAACCGTATGGATATGCTCTATGCCCACTATGCTGATTTACCGGAGCGGCACCAGAGCATCGGTGTGGTGCTGGATGAAACGTGGGTAAACCTGACGCCCGATGCCCGTACCAGCATGATGTATCTGTCTGTGTTTGAGGGCTACTTCTCCGCAGAGGCGGCAGCCGCCGTCCTGCCCGATGGCCTGTTTTATGCTACGGTGCGTGGCCTGCTGGATACTGGCCTGCTGAAGCGCCCCGATAAAAACTATGACGTGTACCACCTGCATGATGTCATCCGGCAGTATGCGGAGCGCAAACTGGCCGAGGCTCCCCCGGAGCAGCACCGGGCGCAGGGACGCTATGCGCAGTATTATATCGGCCTGCTGTACGATGCCCTGCCACAGATTGATGGGCCACAGATTGCACAGGGCATGACGATAATACAGAACAACCTGCACAACATCCGCCATGCGCTGCAATATGCCATCCAGCCCGGTATGTATGGCACGCTGACGACCGCTACCCATGTGCTCATCCAGTACTACTCTATTTTGCGGCTGGCCCCGTCCGCCATAGACGACCTGCACGAGATGCGGCAACTGCTGTCACAGTATCCGGCGACCCCTGACCAGCGCATCGCCAGCGCTTACACGGAAATGATGTATCACCTTGTGGTTGCGATGCTGACGCCAGACTATAACCTGCCCGCCGTGATGGAGCGGATAGATGCCCTGTGTGAGTCTGTGCAGGTGCAGCCGGATGCCGTGTGGGAACGGGCCATTGCGCTGAACATTCGCGGGCAGTTCCGGCACATCTGCGGGCAACTGGATCTGGCAGAGGCCGACCTGCGGCGGTGTATGAGCCTGCTGGAACCCGTGCAGGATTGCCTGCTGAACGACTGGGTGACGCTGATGCAGCTTGGCCGTGTGATAAGCGACCGGGGGCGCTACCATGAGGCTGAGGAGGTGATGCTGAGGGGTCTGAAGATCTGCGAAGACCGACAGAGCGTTAACGGACAGATGACCCTGCTTGTGATGTATGGGCTGTCGCTGCTATCACAGGGGCGTTTTCTGGAGTCTGCGACGATTACCCGCCGCGCACTGGATACCTGCACAGCGTTCCCGGTGACGGCGGCGCTGGGGGGTGTTGTGCTGTGTACGGCGGGGCTGTTCCATGCCCTGCACCACAACGATGTTGCCATTGTACTGGGCACGATTGCGCAGCGCAGTGCCGCCGGATTGGAACCCCACATCAAACGGCAATCGGCGGTGCTGCTGGCGCGATTGCAGGAAAGCACCCCGAAGCGAGACTTTGCAGAAGCGGAACAACAGGCGGAGGGATGGCTCCAGGCACATCCAGAAGACCCCACCCACCCCGGCCTGCGCGAGGGCATTACGGGCTATCTTTACGATCACCTTGACCGGGCCATCACCCTGTTAACACCGCAGTCTATCACCCTGACGACCCGTGAGGCTGAGGTGCTGCGGCGGGTTGCTACTGGCAGCACCAATGCAGATATTGCAAAGGCGCTGGATTTGAGCGTGGGTACGATCAAAACGCACTGCCACAATATTTTTCAAAAGCTCGATGTGTCGAATCGTACTGCGGCAGTCCTGCGTGCCCGTGAATTGCGCCTGCTCAGATGACCAGAGCGCTATGCGTTGAACAACACGCCGATATTTATCTCACTATCTATTGGCGGTCGTCGACGTTTTGTGGGTTGTGCTGAGTGGCCGCCGGTGGTTTATGGTGGGCGATAAATGGAAGGAAAAGCAGGCCGGGGAGGTGGTGCGCGTGCCACACGCCATCTAGCAATAGCTACCCAACGACGGGCGTTAGCGCCCGCAGCATAAAATGAAGAGGGCCGCTACTGGTCAGGATGCGGCCCTCTGCAACAGAAGGGAGGTTATTGGGGAGAAATACACTCACACTGATAGGATGCCACCTGAATGTCACGATCCGATGTAGAATGTGTAAAGTTCCTGTAATCTCTGCCTGAATGATAGAAAGGCAGTGGAGACTTTGAGGACAGCGATTAAGTTTCTCTATATTCTGTGATATATTCCGTGCGTTTTTGATTGCGAACAGATCACAGAGAAGACCTCATGACCGACTCCAAACTTATCTCGCCCTATGGTGGCGAACTCGTTAACCTGCTTGTCCCGGCAGCAGAAGCCGATGCGCTGAAAGCCCACGCCGGTACGCTGCCTACGATTATGATTTCCGAACGTGCTGTGTGTGACCTTGAACTGATTGCCAACGGTGGTTTTTCCCCGCTGACGCGCTTTATGGGCGAGGCGGACTATAACGGCGTGGTAGAGAACATGCGCCTGGCCGATGGCACGCTGTTCCCCATGCCGATTCCGCTGCCGATTACCGAAGAAGACCGCAACACTCTTGAGATCGGGCAGGAAGTGGCCCTGATTAACCGCCGCCGCGATATTCTGGCGGTGATGACAGTAGAAGAGATTTATGCGTGGGATCTGGAAAACACGGCGACAAAGGTTTTTGGCTCCACAGATACGCGCCACCCGATTGTGGCCGAGATGCACCGCTGGGGGCCGTATAACATCAGTGGGCCGATGCAGGTGCTGCAACTGCCGCCGCACCACGACTTCAAGACGTACCGCCGCACCCCGGCAGAAACCCGCGCCGAACTGGACAACTTCGGTTATCAGAACGTGGTTGCCTTCCAGACGCGCAACCCGCTGCACCGCGTCCATGAGGAACTGACCAAGCGTGCCGCCGCCGGGATTGATGGTGTGCTGCTGCTGCACCCGGTCGTGGGGATGACCAAACCGGGTGACGTGAACCACTATACCCGCGTGCGTACCTATAAGGCACTTACAGAAAACTACTACGATCAGGATCGTGTGTTGTTGAGCCTGCTGCCGCTGGCGATGCGCATGGGTGGCCCGCGTGAGGCGCTGTGGCACGCTATTATCCGCCGTAACTATGGTGCGAACCACTTTATTGTGGGCCGTGACCACGCTGGCCCCGGTAAGGACAGCAGTGGCGAACCCTTCTATGGGCCATACGACGCGCAGGATCTCGTGTCCGAGCATCAGGATGAAGTGGGCGTGAAGATGGTGCCGTTCCGCATGGTGGTGTACCTGCCGGGTGAAGAACGCTATGAAGAGGTGGACAAAGTGCCAGATGGTGCCGAAACCGCCGCGCTCAGTGGTACGCAGGTGCGCGAGGAATACCTGGGCAAGGGTGTGGCGCTACCGGAGTGGTTCACGCGGCCAGAAGTGGCACGCATCCTGGCAGACCAGTACCCGCCGCGCAGCAAGCAGGGCTTTTGCGTGTGGTTTACCGGCCTGAGCGGTTCCGGCAAGTCTACCACGGCAGACGTGCTGACCTCGCTGCTGCTGGAAAGTGGCCGTCAGGTGACGGTACTGGACGGTGATATTGTGCGCACGCACCTGAGTAAGGGGCTGGGCTTTAGCAAAGAAGACCGTGACACGAATATTCGTCGTATTGGCTTTGTGGCCGGGGAAATTGTGCGGCATGGCGGTGTGGTCGTATGTGCGGCCATCAGCCCGTACCGCGCCACCCGCAATGACGTGCGCAGCCTGGTCGGTGACGAGAACTTCGTGGAGGTGTTTGTGGATACGCCGCTGGAAGTGTGCGAAGAACGCGACGTGAAGGGGCTGTATGCGAAAGCGCGTGCCGGTGAGATTAAGGGCTTTACTGGCATTGACGACCCGTATGAGGCACCGGAAAACCCGGAAGTGCGCCTGGATACTGTTGCTTACTCTATTGAGATGAACGCCCGCCAGATTATCGAATACCTGGCAGAGCGCGGTTACATCAGCGCCCCGGATAGGGTACTGGTATAGCGGTTTGCATCGGGCGAGGCCATACCTGCCTCGCCCTTACGGTTCCCCGCTGCGGCGCTGTTCGATTATCCGCAGCGCCTCCTCCATTGACGTAACGTAAATATATTTGGGTTCTACCTGCGCCAGCCGATAGACGGTAGCGGCAATCCCCATAAAGCGCTTGAGGACGAGCGGCGCGTTGAGGAAAATCACGAGCTTTTCGTTGGGCGGGTCTTCTGTAATCAGGTGGCGTACCGTGAGCAGCGAGTGGGTTTCTGGCAGGCGTGCGCCGTCCCCTTCAAAGTGGTGAATCGTGTACACATCGTGGTCTTGCTGGCAGATGACCCGGTTTACCATGCCGATGCTGAAGTGGGCATCGCTCCAGTCCCATACGTGGGCGACATGATGCACAAGAACTGTTCGGTCGTCGTCGTGCCAGTAAATGCGTGAAGCCCGTGTCATCATAACCGGGAGTTTTTCCGTCATGCTGAAGTGCTGTTCCCTGTCTATGTGTGCTCCATCAATATAGCATGTATACGTTTACCGGCTCAACACCACAACGGTTGCCCTGCGCTTTCCGTCCACAGCACATTATCGGGTTACAATGGCGCTACCTGTGACCGCCGATGAGAGACCCGCCCATGCTGCGAACTCTATTCCGTGTTACGTTGCCGCTGCCACTGCTGCTGACTGCGCTCATGCTGGCGGTGCGCCTGGGCTACAGCGTGACGTACCCTGCACAGCCCGCCCCGGCGCTATTCACGCACCCGGACTGTGAGAATCCGTGCTGGCTGGGTGTGCAACCGGGTGTTCACAGTCCTCAGGAGGCAAATGAGATTCTGAATCAGCACGGAATTTTTTTCTCTGCCCCTGAAGACACCCTGAATATGTTCGCCCATTTTGAAGGTAGCATTGTTCAGGTGCAGGAGAACTTTAGAGAGCCGGTTATCGATACAATCCGTTTCATGCACATATCATGTCCTATTGCCATTTTTCAGCATTACGGATTACCTGATGCAGTAATCCGAGAGACACAAAGTACAAAATATCAACTTGTTTACGCTGAAGGAATTTATGTGACTGACTGGACGAATCTGGAATCTCCGAAGCGATTTGAACTGATACTTGTACCTGAGCGAAATGCCAGCCAATATTACGAGTGGCTTGTTAATAATGGCATGGCACTATCTCAGCAGAACGCATTTGAACTATTAGTTGATATGTGTGTTTAGGGTGCAAGTTATGCTGCGAACCCTGCTCCGTGTTGTACTGTCGCTGCCACTGCTGCTGACTGCGCTCATGCTGGCGGTGCGCCTGGGCTACAGCGTGACGTACCCTGCACAGCCCGCCCCGGCGCTATTCACGCACCCGGACTGTGAGAATCCGT
>JBCCQC010000294.1:0-5934 GCA_039024535.1 Chloroflexota bacterium | reverse complement strand
TACAGCCGCCTGCTGGCCTATCGCAACATCGGGCACCCTACAGACAAAATCGAGATGATTATCCTGGGTGGGACGTGGAGCTTTTACCCGGAAACGTACCAGATCTGGTTCATCAAGCGCATTTTCGATGCGCTGCACGACTTTGGCAATGGTGTGGACAACCGCCCCGCCGTAGAAGCCGCAATTAAGGACGGCTCACAGCTACACCCGGAGCACAACACCAGCAATGTGCAACTATTCGGCGTGGAACCGGGGCGCACGTATAACCAGGTAGTGCAGGAAGTCTACCGCGACGAAATGCGCCGCTCTCGTGTACTGGCGCAGGCTGTGGCCGATGCGCCGACGCGCTCCCCGATTGACGAGTTCGCCACATGGGAGGAGCTGGAAGCCGCCCACCACGAGAACGAAACCGCTACCTGCCGCTGCGTGGGCCTGGTGATTGAAACACGCCCGGATCACATCAGCGCAGAGGAGGTGCTGCGTGTGCGGCGGTTGGGCTGTACCAAAGTGCAGATCGGGTTCCAGAGCCTGAACGACGATGTGCTGCGGGTCAACCGGCGCGGCCACAACGTTGCCGCCACCCGCCGCGCTGTGAAACTGCTGCGCCAGGCCGGCTTTAAAATTCACGCGCACTGGATGCCTAACCTGTATGGCAGCAACCCGCAGATGGACGTGACCGACTACGAGACAATGTTCGCTGACGCCGACTTCCGCCCGGACGAGCTGAAAATTTACCCGTGTAGCCTCATCGAAAGCGCGGAACTGATGCAGGTGTACCAGCGTGGCGACTGGCAACCCTATACCCACCACGAACTGCTGGACGTGCTGGCCGGGGTGTATGCACTCACGCCGGAGTACTGCCGCCTCACCCGCGTGATCCGTGACATTCCCTCTACGGATATTGTGGACGGCAATCACCACACCAACCTGCGCCAGATGGCCGAAAATGCCTACACACAGCGCGGCGGCATCCAGCACGACATACGCGCCCGTGAGATTCGTCACCGCAAAGTAGCGCGTGACGACCTGCATCTGGACGAAATTTACTATACGTCTGGCATTGGCGACGAGATTTTCCTGCAATATATTACAGAGGAACGGCAAATCGCCGGGTTCTTGCGGCTCTCACTGCCCACCGCCCCCCCACTGACCGACGAACTGAAGAATGCCGCCATGATACGCGAAGTGCATGTGTACGGGCAGGCGGTGAGCGTGGGGCAGGCCGGGGATGGCAAGGCGCAGCACAGCGGCCTGGGCACAGCGCTGATAGAACGTGCGGTTGAACTGGCGCGAGACCGTGGCTATAGCAAACTGGCTGTGATTTCTGCGATTGGCACCCGTGAATATTATCGTTCCCGTGGCTTTAGCGACGGGCAACTATACCAGCATTACAGCCTGTGAGGGAAAAATAATGACACTTGAACTGACATGGGACAACGACGACCACACCTGCCTGTTGATGACGTTTGACCAGTTGTGGTCATGGGCAGAAGTGCGCCGGATAGTACGTGTGGGCGCGGTGATGCTGAACGATGGTAACACACACCCGGTAGACATCATTCTGGATGGCTCCCGAACCATCACGTTAATGAAAAGCGATACCCACGTCCACACCCGGCAAATCCTTGCAAATGTGCGGCAGCATCCGCGTGTTGGGCGCATCGTTGTCGTCGGTTCCAGTGCCATCACGAACTCATTCCTGATGGTGTTTCTCAGGGTTGCTGCCGGTAGCATCAACGAAGACTATCTGTTTTTTGGCACACTGGAAGAAGCCCGCCAGCATCTCACAGATAATCCCACAATCCCTTAACCGCCCCGCGTTATCCATCACACAAACCAGAAACAGAGGCTGAGCCATGACCATCATCTACCACGACCATGACGCCGACCAGAGTTTTTTGCAGGGCAAGCCCGTTGCTGTCATCGGCTATGGCAACCTGGGGCGTCCTTTTGCACACAACCTCCGTGACAGCGGCGTGGATGTTATCGTTGGCACCCGCAAGGAAGCGACGATGGAACAGGCACGGGCCGATGGGATGCGTGTGCTGCCCATTGCCGATGCCGTCCAGCAAACACGTATCGCTGTGATGACCATCCCGGACGAAGTAATGCCGCAGGTCTACCTGGAACAGGTGGCCCCACACCTGCGCAAAGGCGAGGCGATGGTGTTCGCCAGCGCATACAACCTTGCATTTGGCTACATCGAGGCGCCGCCGTTCATTGACGTGGGCCTGATTGCCCCGCGCACACTGGGCGAGGCCGTGCGCGAACGTTACAGGGATGGGCGCGGGTTCTACAGCTTTGTTTCCGTCGGGCAGGATGCATCTGGCAATGCGTGGGATGTTGTGCTGGCGCTGGCGTCTGCACTGGGATCACTGAAGGCCGGGGCCATTGAAATCAACTTTGAGCGCGAAGCCGAACTTGACCTGTTCATTGAGCAGGCCATTCTCCCGGCGTTCCAGCACGTGATGATTACTGCCGCGCAGTTGCTCATCGACCGGGGCTACCCGCCGGAGGCTGTTCTGGCTGACCTTTACCTGAGCGGTGAGTTCGTAGATTATCTGGAGCGTGCGGGTAAAAGCGGCCTCATCGAGGCGATGCGCAATACTGCGCCCCACACACAGTACGGGATGCTCACGCGGATGGATCGTTTTAAGGATTTAAAGCTGGAACGTATGATGGAGGTCACGCTGGATCAGATTAAAGACGGCAGCTTTGCGCAGGAATGGGCGAAGGAGTTTGCCAATGGCTACCCACGACTGGAAAAACTATACAGGGAGCAGGCCCGCAATGACCTGTGGGAGTGGGAGCAGCAGACGATTGAAATGCTGGAAGCGAATTTACTTGCCGATGACACCGACTAGCGTATATTATTAAACAACATGGTAACACTGTTGCCGGACGCTTTTACTCACTGAATCAGGGGGCCACGTGCCATTATGAGCGAGAACTCGACCGAGATCATTGCCTCGTTAATCTCCGACTTCCACAACGACAACCCGGACATCCGCGAACGGGCTGTTGTACAGGTTCTGGACTACGCGGCGGAGGCGGTTGCCCCGTTGATAGCCGCACTGGATATTGAGAATGCAAATGTACGTCACATGGCTGTATGGGCGCTTGGCGAAATCGGTGATATGCGCTCGGTGCAGCCTCTCATTAAACGCCTGACTGACGAGGATGAGCGTGTGCAGGACTGGGCGGCCCGCGCCCTGGGTGAGATGAAGGCTACGGAGTCTGTACTGGCGCTGATTGACCTTTTGCAATCTGACCGGCCATCCACCCGACGCAACGCGGCAGCAGCACTCGGCTGGATTGGTGACACAGCGGCAATCGAATCGCTGGTGCGCCTGCTCAACGACCCTGATTCGCTGGTGCGCAGCAGTGCGGCTACATCGCTGGGCCGCTTGCAGGATGACCGGGCAATTGACGCGCTGGCCGACCTGCTCAAAGATCCCGATAACTGGACGCGCAGCCAGGCAGCCCATGCACTGGGTGAAATTGGCAACGAAAAGGCCGTGCCGGTACTGTTCGGGGCGCTGGAGGACGCCGGGGAGTGGGTGCGCTATAACGCAGTGTGGGCGCTGGGTTCCATCGGGGCCAGTGCCGCGTTCGAGCCACTCGTGACGCTGCTGCACAACGACGATAGTGTAAATGTGCGCCGGGGCGCTGCGGAGGCACTGGGTGTGCTGGGCGATAAGCGTGCCGTGCCGGAACTGGAACAATCCATGAGCAACGAAGACACACAGAACCTCAAGCGCGTAATCCAGCAGGCGATGGAAATCCTCAAGCGCCGCCAGGGTTAGCCCTCACAACATCGGGCGAGATACAGCTCTCGCCCTCCGCAAACCATTATTCCCGGATTTTGCGATGCACGATTTCGTAGTCCGGGGCCATCTGCTTCACCACGTTTTCAATCACCACTGCCGCCCGGTGAATGCCGTCTGTGGCACGCGGATGCCCGAACGACCCCAACCGCAGCGTGAACTCTCCCGGTTTGTCCTGTTTTTCTACCAGTAAAAAGCCCGTGTGCTGCTCAATCGTCGGTTCCTTCACAAACACCTCAAACAGCAGTCCGTGTGATCCCGTAAACACGCTCATCACACTGACGTGAATGTCTTCATCGGGGAAAGACTGCTTGTGTGGCTCAAACTGTGTGGCGATTTCACTGGTGGTGAGGCTGGTTTTGAACACAAGATTGGGCATATCTGGCTCCGTGAGTAGTGGCACATCTGGCGCGGGGTGGTCGTTGCGCTGGTAAGCGAAATATTTGTTGGTGCGTCCGGCTTCCAGCGCCTTGCCCTCGTATTTGGTTGTGACGCGGTTGTCTATTGTGGCCGACCACGCCGTTTCGAACTGGTTCGTCAGCGAGGGCGTATTGGCCAGCACCTCATGGCTCATCTCGGCGTAAGCGTCAATGTCCGTGGCGAGGTAGAACATGCCGCCGGGGACGAGCCTGCTGGCGATGGCGTCTACCGTCGGGCGTTTGATAAGGCGGCGGTGCGAGTGCCCGCTTTTGAACCACGGATCAGGAAAGTTGACGTGAATCTGCTCTACAGAGGCGGGGCGCAGCATGTGTGCCAGGAAGGTTTCGGCATAGCCATACAGCACCCGGATATTGTGATAGCCCCGGCTGACGATACGCTTTTCCACAGCCTCCAGCGGCTTATGGCCCAGTTCCACACCGATGATGTTCGCATCCGGGAATGAATCTGCGAGGTGAAAGAGCATGTGCCCGTACCCGAACCCGATTTCGACGATCAGTGGGCGGTTCTGCCCGGCTGTACCGAACACGGCATCCCAGTCCGGGGGCCACGGCATGTTGAGGGTGCTGAGTTTGCGGTGTTGCAGGGTCATGGGTGGGTCGGGTTCTGTGAGCATGAGCCGCATATCATACGTGGTTGGTGGTCACGGTGGTAGGGGCACTCATGAACACTGCATGATCGTCCAACTATCGTCAAAGTTGCGATTTTTCAGGCTGTCTATCGGGATGCAAACGTACAGAATACCGCTGTCGCCCCACATCATGTCGAGGTCATCGTCACTGTCGATCTGGAATAGGAACTGCCAGTTCGGAACCTCCGCCTCGATTTCCGTAGTGATGTGCAACTGGCGGGCCTGCTTTGCACAGGCATACACTACTGACCCCTGAATTGGATACGGGAAGCCGAAAAAGTAATGCAGGGTTTCCCTACTGGCAACCAGTTTATCAAAGTACAGTATGAAGGCGTCGTCGTCCATGTCAAGCCCATGAGCCTTTCCCTCCTCAGCCTCGAACAACATCGGCAATACCCATCGATGTCTGAATTTAATAATGTGCGGCGGTAATGCCTGAATCTCGACATCGGTGATTGTATACGTGGGGTGCGCTGTGCAGTGCAGGTTTGTCGGGTCTTCGTCCGGGTGAAAGATAATGCGCCAGCCGTCCTGCTCATCGTGACCACCCCAAGGTTGTGAGTAGACCTCATAGAAAAAGTAGAGCATCCCCCGGGCAGGCATGATCAGGCATGATGTCGTGGTCATCCAGCGGAGCCAGTTCAGAGAATTTGAACTGCGCCAGGAACGTTAGTGGTGTCTTGCCATCGTACGGCCATCTAAAATCTGCGGGTAAATCTGGCAGACCACCGAGTTTAGAATGGCCCACAGGTATCTCATCATCTTCGGCCCTGGTGCGTTCCATCCAGATGGCCGGTTTTGCCGCGTTCACAATCTGTGCTTGGTGTGCTTCCAGACCATGCATCCTGATCTGCTGTCGAAGTGCATCAAGGGTATCAAACATAGTGCAAAATGCTCACGATCGTATGGATGTGCATGGGGCCAGCGTAGTACGCTGCATCTGGATCCAGATGTGCGTGTGAGAGGAAAAAAACGACGCGCCATGGTATACCCGGTTCATGGCGCGTCTGCGTGTTGCATTCAGTCTGGGCAGATAGG
>JBCCQC010000293.1:0-5934 GCA_039024535.1 Chloroflexota bacterium | reverse complement strand
CGTTCCTTCGTCAGTAATCGTGAGAGTTTAAATGCATCTGTATTCAATGTTGCCACGCCGTCGAGCGCCAGTTCTGCCAGCGCCTCTCCCACAGCAGCCGAGTGCTTGAACCCATGCCCGGAACACGGCGACGCAATGACCATACGCTCACTTTCCGGGTGGAAGTCAATAATAAAGTGATTGTCTGGCGTGACGGTGTACATACACACATCCGCATGCAGTAGTTTATCCGTCACACCGTGCAGGCGCGGCTGTGTGATCTCGTGGTAAATGTGATCAATCTCATGCTGATGCACTGTGCGGTCAATGTCGTTCGGATGAATCGCCTCGATATACGACTCGGTCAGCACCTTCACGCCCTGTATGCCATCGCGCAGCGCCGGGAAATCGGAAAAATACTGGTCTTTGCGGTCGCCAATCCAGATGAGGAACGGAAAATTTTCTTCGGTGAACGGCTCAATATCCTCCGCTTCAAACCAGTAAATCACCTGCCGGTACACCTCAACGCGCGGGCGCACCTCCAGCGGCAAAAAGTCCAGCATCCACGGCCCCGCCGCCAGCACCAGCCTATCAGCACAGTAACTGCCACGGTCAGTTTCCACCCGCACGCTGTCACCGGTATCGCTATATCTCAGCACCATTTCGCCGGTTCGCACAGTTGCCCCGTGCCGCAGCGCCTCGTCAAGCTGTGACTGCACACACAGTTCACAGTGCAGCACCCCGGCCCCCGGTTCAACATAGGTACGCTCATGTGCGCCCAGCTTCAGTAACGGATAGCGTCGCATGGTCTCATCAGCATCAATCACCTCGTGCGCAATGCCGTAGGCTGTCGCAATTTCCGCTGTGCGCTCTACAAAATCCCCCGCGTTGTGGAACTGTGCGCCGCCGTCACGTGGCGCAATGCTGACGCCGCCTGTGGTGTAATACAGTTTATTGCCGGTGGCCGCTTCCAGTTCGCGCCAGATTTCATTCGTGCGACGGATGAAGGGCATATACGCTTCACCCTCGCCAATGGCCTGCCGCGTGATGCGCGTATCGCCGTGGCTGCTGCCCATATTGTGCGGCGGCGTATGTCGGTCAATGCCAAGCACCTTTGCGCCGCGCTTTGCCGCCTGATACAACGCCCCCGCACCCATAATGCCCAGTCCAACGACAATCACATCATAGTCACTGTCCGTCATGTTCCCTTCTCCTCGCGGGCAGCTACTGTAGCCGCCTCGTCAACCTCCATCGTTGTAACGTCAATGATAACACCGTAGTCAGATGCCGCACGCTCTCCCGACACATACCCCTGTTTTACGTCCTCCAGCACACGCGCCGGGTCACGCTTCAGCGGGCTGTTAAACCCACCACCCCCCGGCAAACTCAGCACAACATACTGGCCTGGTTGCAGCGTGTAATGGCTTTTCGGGTGCGGGTGTGTGCCATCAGACAGCACAACTTTGCCCACGGCCCCCGCTTTACCGCCCATCAGTCCCTCTGCCGGGAATGTCGTACGGTCATACATGCAGCTATGGCTGGCCGGTTTCCCCGTGAGTATCTCCAGCGCCATTTCCTGGCCCAGCCCCCCCCGGAACTCCCCCGCGCCGCCGCTGTCCTGCCGCAACACCCGCCGGTGCATCAGCAAGGGCGCAGCCGTCTCAATCGCTTCTACGGGCACACCCATAATCCCACTCGGGAACGCCGTCGCGTTCAATCCGTCCCGGTCATGTCCGGCACCCATCCCCCCCGCAGAAAAATACACATACGCCCACGGTTCGCCATTCGCATCTGCACCGTTGAGCATCGTATTCCACAGTCCCGCGCTGCCATTGGCAATCACCTGCTCCGGCACAATTTGCGCCAGTGCATCCAGCAACGGCTGGCTGACGAAATGCCCCAGAATATGCCGCGCACTCACCGGGGCCGGACGTGTGCAGTTCACAATGCTACCCTCCGGCGCACTCACCGCCACCGGACGAAACGCGCCTTCGTTGTTCGGGATGCCGGGGGCCAGTGCCGCCATCAGCGTGTACGTGGTGTAGGCGTGAGTGTAGTTCATCACCACGTTAATGCCCCGGTTCACCTGCGGCGACGTACCCGCATAGTCCACGCGCATCGAATCCCCGTCTATTGTCAGCGCACACACGATATTCACCGGATCGTCAAAGCCATCAATCGTGATCTGGCTACTGTACGTGCCATCCGGCACCTTGCGCACCGCCTCACGCACTGCCGCTTCTGTGCGATCCAGAATCATCTGCGACACGTCCTCGATGTCGTCCAGATCATACTCCGCCATCAGTTCGAGCAGTTTCTTTGCGCCCACATTGTTACCCACCTGCTGCGCGTAAATATCACCAATCACCTGATCCGGCACGCGCACATTCGCCCGGATGATATCGAACAGCACCCTGTTCGGCTCTCCTGCATCAAACAGCTTCATCAACGGAATCGCCAGCCCTTCTTCGTAAAGTTCCTCGGCATCGCCACCCATTGTCAGGCCACCGATGTCTACCGCATGGCACGTACTTGCAAACCACGCCACCCCGCGCCCGTTATGAAACACCGGCGAAATAATCGTCAGATCAAACAGATGCCCGGAGGCTTCCCACGGGTCATTGGTGATGAGCGTGTCGCCGGGTTGCAGCGTATCTATGGGATGGTTCGGCACCACATAGTTTTTCACGCAGTTCGCCATCGTGTTGATGTGGCCCGGCGTCCCAGTCACCGACTGCGCAATCATATTGCCACTGCGGTCAAACACCCCTGCGGATAGATCCCCGGCCTCACGTACCACCGTCGTAAACGACGAGTGGATCAACGCCGCCGCCTGTTCGTTCACCACGGAAATCAGCCGGTTCCAGATGACTTCCAGCGTAATCGGGTCAATTGTTGTCATGAATTTTGTCCTGTTCGCACTCTGGTAGGGGCGCTGCACGCAAGCGCTCCTACACAGCCATACTGGTTAACAATAAACACCCACCCGCGTCCACCTGCGCAGACCACCCCGGCAGCACAATCGTCGTGGAGGCCGCTTCCTCTATGATCAGCGGGCCATCGGACTGCCACGTCGCGCTCAGCGCATTACGACGGTACACGGGCGTCTCCTGCGTGTCACCATCTGCCGCGAATTTTACCGGGCGCGTGGCATACGGCGCGTCCGTCACATCATCTGCCGCATCCAATGCCAGTTCGCCAATCTGCGGTGTCGGCCCGGCCACCATCACGCGCCAGTTCACCGCCTCAATCGGCACACCATCGGCTAGCTGCCCATAAAACTGACGGTACTCATCCTCAAATGCCGCCTGCATCTGCGCAATGTGTTCTGTGGTCAGTGCCTGCTTTTTGAACGGCACACGCACCTCATAGCCCTGGCCCACGTAACGCATGTCGATGCTCAGTTGCACGTCAACATCATCTGCGCCAATACCCGCCGCCTCTACAATGCTGCGCCCTTCCCGCTCCAGATCATCGAGAATCGCGTTAATCTCATCCAGATTCATATCATCCAGACGCGAAACGTAACTGCGCGTAAAGTCAAACGAAATCGGCGCAGTCATAAACCCGAACGCCGACCCCACACCCGCCATCGGCGGCACAATCACATACTTCAGTCCCAGCTTTTGCGCCACGCCACACGCATGTACCGGCCCCGCGCCGCCCGTAGCCACCATGCTGTACCGCGCAATCTCAAGGCCACGCTCTGCCGCGTGAACCCGCGCCGCCGCCGCCATGTTCTCATTCACCAGTTCATGCACGCCCCACGCCATGCGATCCACCGAGAGATTCAGCGACTCCGCCAGCGGTTCATAGGCCGTGCGTGCCGCGTCCGCATCCAGCCTGATGCTGCCGTCCGCGAAATAATCCGGGTTCAGGTAGCCAATCAACAAATCCGCGTCCGTAACGGTGGGTTCTGTGCCGCCGCGCCCATACGCCGATGGCCCCGGCGTAGAACCTGCGCTCTCCGGCCCCACAGTCGGCAGGCCCAGATTGTTCAGATGAGCAATACTACCGCCCCCCGCGCCAATCTCAATCAGTTCAATCATCGGCACCATCAGCGGCAGGCCACTCCCCCGCTTAAAGCGATGCACATGCGCCACCTCCGACTGGTTGGTAATCGACAGGTCGCCGTTCTTCGTTAGAACTGCTTTGGCCGTGGTACCGCCCATATCAAACGCCAGCACATCCCCATGGCCCAGCAAACCGCCCCAGTACACACCTGCCAGCGCCCCGCCAGACGGCCCACTCTCCACCAGCCGAATCGGAAAGGCAGTGGCCGCCTCTACAGTCGTCGTCCCCCCGGACGACAGCATAATATTCAACGGCGCACTTACCCCGGATTCCGCCAGACCATCGGCCACACGCGCCATATACTGCTCTGTAATCGGCTGTACATACGCATTCGCCACCGTGGTAGACGTGCGCGGGTGTTCACGCATACCCGGTGCCACCTGATGCGATACACTCACAGCAACATCCGGCAGCGCCTCACGCACAATTTCCAGCGCCTGCAATTCATGGGACGGGTTCGTGTAGGCGTGCAAAAAGCAGATGCCCACTGCCGCCACACCCGCCTCACGCAGCGCCTCGCACAATGTCAACAGTCTATCCGCATCCAGCACCTCGCGCACCGTGCCATCAGCCAGCACACGCTCTGGCACGTCAAAACGCAAACGGCGCTCCACCAGCGGCTCCGGCTTGCGCAGCGTCAGGTCGTACATGTCGTAGCGCCCCTCGTTACCAATCTCCAGCACATCACGGAAACCGGCAGTCGTCAGCAGTGCCGTGAGCGCCCCCTTACGTTCAATAATCGTGTTGGTAATCAGCGTGGTACCATGTACCACATAGGCAATCGCGCCCGGTTCGGTGCCGGTGCGCTCGATCAACGCACGCACGCCATCCAGTACGGCAATTGCCGGGTCAGGGTACGTCGTCAGCACCTTCTCCACGGCCACATCGCGGGTGTCCACGTCCAGCATAACAATATCGGTAAATGTGCCGCCAATGTCGACGGCCAGCAGTATGTTTCCGACCATAAATCGTCTTTCATCATCAGATCATCACCATACACCCTGTACAGGCAATGGTTAGCGTCTTATTTCACAACAGACCGCGAATATAAAACGCCGTTTGCATCTGTGTCAAGCAGCATGGCGGCTTTTTGCAGTCCAGCAGCGGATTTGCCACAATAGCCATATTATAGCCACCACACACAGGAGAGACTTATGCAACAGGTTGGCACCCACGACGCCCTGCCCGATGAACGCAATGACAACGTACTGGTTTACATCAATGGAGATATGGTGCCCCGCGCGGATGCGAAAATCTCTGTGTTTGACAGCGGCTACCTGATTGGCGATGGCGTGTGGGAGGGCATCCGCCTGCACGATGGTGTGTTTGCGTTCCTTGACCTGCACCTTGACCGGCTGTTCCAGGGCACAGCAGCCATCGGCATGGACATCGGCATGACCCGCGCAGAACTGGTGGCAGCGTTACAAAAAACGGTAGAAGCCAACAACATGCAAACCCATGTTCACGTGCGCCTGATGATTACCCGTGGCATCAAGAAAACCCCCTCGCAGGATCCCCGCCTGACGATTTCACCGCCAACCGTGGTGATTACTGCCGAGCACAAAAAAGCCGACCCCACCACGATAGAGCGCGGCGTGCGGCTGTTTACCTCTACCGTGCGGCGCGGCTCACCAGATTATCTCGACCCGCGCTTAAACTGCCACAGCAAACTCCACGAGGTGATTGCACTGGTACAGGCACTCAACGCCGGTGCCGATGAAGCCCTGATGCTCGATATTCACGGGTTTGTGAGCACCTGCAACGCCACCAACTTCTTCATCGTGCGCGGCGGCGAAGTCTGGACATCCACCGGGCAATACTGCATGAACGGTATCACACGCGGTAATGTCATCCGCGTCTGCAAGGAGAACGATATACCGG
>JBCCQC010000292.1:0-5962 GCA_039024535.1 Chloroflexota bacterium | reverse complement strand
GGTGAAATGCTTGTACGTTGTTCCTCCACCAAATCCATCAGGTGCTGGAACTTCGGGAGTGAGCGGATCTGGACAATTATGAACCAGCCAGTCCCCCCCGCCGACGTAGAATGTGTGCGCCTCGTCCACGGTAAGGTTGTACATGGGCTGGTTGGCATCTTCTACATCTTCCCACGTAGTTGATGGTGGCGACGTTTACAACGGAGCGGGCATGCCCGCTCCCTACGGGTTGTGTGTGGTGGCGGTGGAAAGGGTGGTGCCGGTTCCCTGCGGTCGGGTGGGGTGGGGTGCGCCGTTGTGGGTAAAAGTGGTCTGTTATGGCCTTTGCATTAGCAAACCGTATATTCTGCGGCGGCGAGGTGTGTACACGGTTTACACTGCCGTGGGGCTATGCTAGACTTCCACGCGGCGAAAATCCCTTCGCAAAATATCACACGTCTGGATTCGGTGCGTGTTGTCCCCGGCGGGGATGTCAACCGGAAGCGAAGGACGTGGAAGTTTAAACACAGGCACAACAGGAGAATAACTGATGCCATCACAGGTTACACTACGCAACCTGCTGGAGGTTGGTGTTCACTTCGGTCATCGTACCCAGAAGTGGAACCCGAAGATGGATCCTTACATCTTCACCTCTCGCAACGGAATTCACATTCTGGACTTACAGCAGACGATCAAGCACCTGCACGACTACCACGATATGATTCGTGACACGGTAGCCGGGGGTGGGGTGGTGCTGTTTGTAGGTACCAAGCGCCAGGCCGCAGAGACGATCAAGCAGGAAGCCAACCGCTGTGGTATGCCCTATGTGAACCACCGCTGGCTGGGCGGCACGCTCACCAACTGGACGACCATCCGCAAGCGCATTGACCAGCTTAAGAAGCTGGAACAGCGCCGCGATAAGGGTGAGTTCGAGCGGCTGACCAAGAAGGAAGCCCTGATGCTACAGCGCGAAATCGACAAGCTGCAACTGCGTCTGGGCGGCATCCGCAATATGAAGAAGGTTCCAGACATTGTGTTTATTGTGGACACCGTCCGCGAAGACACAGCGGTGAAGGAATGCAACATCCTGGACATCCCGCTGATTGCCCTGGTTGATAGCAACAGTGACCCGGATCAGATCGACTATATTCTGCCGTCCAACGACGATGCCATGCGTGCGATCAAGCTGATGGTGGCGGCGATTGCTGATGCGGTGCTGGCCGGACGTGCCATGCGCAAGGGTGAAGACGCAGACGACGACTTCGACAACATGGCTGAGGTTGATCTGTCACGCTATGACGATAGCGATGACGGTGACGACGACGCAAGCGATGAAGACTACCTCGGTGAATCCACACTTGCGAAAATCCGCAGCCAGAAGCTGCTGGTCGAAGACGAAGACGACGACAGCTAACTGTCACTCACACAAAAAAGGGAAAGACGAGGTTAATGGTTAAAATCACGGCACAGATGGTAAAGGATCTGCGTGCTGCTACCGGCGCAGGCCCACTGGATAGCAAAAAGGCGCTGGAAGCCAACGACGGCGATATGCAGGCAGCGATTGACTTCCTGCGCGAGAAGAACATTGCGACGGCTAACAAGAAGCTCAACAAAGAGCGCACCATGAACGAGGGTGTGGTTGCTATGTACCAGAGCGACGACAAAAAGGTCGGTGCGCTGGCGTGGGTCGCGTGCGAAACGGACTTTGTGAGCAGCAACGACATCTTCCAGAAGTTTGCTGAAGATGTGGTTAACCACGTTGCACATAACAACCCGGCCAGTGTGGAAGACATGCTGGGCCAGACGTTCTACGATGGTGACGGTACGATTGAGGACATGCTGAAGGAAACCGTTACGGAGATCGGTGAGAAGTCTGAGATTGCCGGTATTGCACGCTTTGAAGCTGCCGATGACGGTTCCGTAGAGATTTACCAGCACTTTAACAAGCAGATTGCCGCGATGGTAGAGATCAGCGATGCTGCAAAGGCAGACACCGGCTACGACATCGCCATGCATGTTTCGAACCTGAAGCCGGCATACCTGACCCGCGACGAAGTACCGGCAGACGTGGTTGACCACGAGAAGCAGGTACAGCTTAACCGTGCAATTGAAGAAGGCAAGCCGGAGCACATCGCAGAGAAGGTTGTGCAGGGGCGCATGGGCAAGTTCTACGAGGAAATCGTGCTGCTGGAGCAGAAGTTCCTGAAGGACGACAGCAAGAGCATCGAGCAACTGCTGAAGGAAAACGGTATCGAAGTGAAGAGTATGGCACGCTTCGCTGTCGGTGAAAACGACGAGGAAGACGGTGAAGGCGACGAGTAAACGCTCCCGTGTGGGACGACGAATCGCATAGCTGTGATATACGATAGGGGATTGGCCTTCCGGGTCAGTCCCCTTTTTTTTGCCTGCTAACCAGAAAACACAGGGAAACAACACATGACAGTATCAACAGAAAACGCCGTATACAACCGCATTGTGCTCAAGTTCAGTGGAGAAGCGCTCGCGCCGCAGACGGGTACCCTTGGCATTGACCCGGACAGGGCCGAGGACATTGCCACCAAAGTGAAGCGGATTTATGACATGGGCGTGCAGATTGCCATTATTGTAGGGGCGGGCAACCTGTGGCGCGGCAGCATGGGTGTAGAACGCGGCATGGAACAGTCTACGGCAGACCACATGGGCATGATTGCCACCGTGATGAATGGCCTGGCGCTTCAGGATGCGCTGGAACGCGCCGATGTGCCGACGCGGGTGCAGACTGCCATCGAGATGAATGCGGTTGCAGAGCCATACATCCGGCTGCGGGCGATCCGGCACATGGAAAAGGGGCGCGTGGTGATTATTGCGGGGGGGACGGGCAACCCGTACTTCACGACAGATACGGCTGCTGCGCTGCGTGCGGCAGAGATCGGCGCGGATATTGTCATCAAGGCGACCAAGGTTGACGGCGTTTACAGTGCCGACCCCAAAATCTACCCGGACGCCGAACGTTACGAGCACATCAGCTATGAGGATGTGATTGCGAAAAACCTGCGCGTGATGGATCTGACGGCGTTTACGCTGTGCCGGGAGAACAGTATGCCGATTATGGTGTTGAACTTCTGGGCAGAAGACGCGCTGATGAACGCGATACAGGGTGATCTTTCTGTAGGGACGCTGATTAACGGCTAACGATTGCATATGGAACCGCTACGGGTGCGGCATGGGACGCTGAAACCCGTGTTGTGCCATGCGGCGATGTCCTCGCAGTGGTAGCCGTTATCGACCCGCTGGGCTGTGCCCCCGCGTGACGGCACCATCCATACATCGTAATTGCCGCTCTGGAAAATGATGTCGCGCCCGGCCCACACTGCTGTTTCCCCGATGCCGACGGGCACAGACACAATCTGCTGTGTGCCGGTGGTCACATTGACGGTGACGAAGTGTGGTGTGGCAACGCCCGTAGCCGTCTTCTTGCCGCGCACCAGCACATGCCTGCCATCCGGTGACCATCCGTACAGGTCGCCGGGGTAGTCTGTGAAAACCGTATCCTCGCCCGTGGCAACATCCAGCAGATGATAACCCTCGTGGAAAGACGTGTAATACACAATCTGGCTGCCATCCGGCGACCACTGCGCCTCCAGTGGCACACCATTGCTCAGGCGGGTTTCAGATCCGGTGCGCATGTCCAGTGCATACAGTCCCCCGCGCCCCCGACCACCGCGATCCAGACGGTTGAACAGCACATAGCGGCTATCCGGCGACCAGTCCATAAAGCGTTCCTGCCCGCCCTCGTTGGTGATGGGCACGCGCTCCTGAAAGCGCATCCCGTAGACGTGCAAAAATAGCTCCTGCTGTAACGAAGCATTATTCATCCCCTCAGAGATGCCCATCGAGAAATCCGGGGATAGTTCGATGAGTGAGAACGGGATAGCACGGACTGGTTTTGCGGCGTTGACACCGTGCGCAGCGTCAATCAGGTACCAGCCGCGTGTATCGGCATCGGAGAGGGCCAGCACTGCGCTGCGGCAGGCGATGATATGATCCTGCGGTAGATAGGGCGCGGCAAACAGGGTGGCCGTGACAGTTGCCAGCAGCGTGATGAAAACACCAGTAGGGAGGATGAGTAAACGCATGGGGAACTCCGGCACAGCAATCTTTCTGTGCCGATATTGTACCCCATTTGTTACCCGATTCGTGGTAGAAGTGCGCCGGTGCTGTTACGGTAGGTGTGGTAACGCTCACCAAAATGCGCTTCCAGGCCAGCTTCTTCCTGTGGCAATCGCAGCAGAACCAGCTTGCAGCTATCAATCCCAGCCCGACGAATAGCATTGTGCCGAAGGTATAAAGCGGGTGCCGGATATAGCGATAGGGGCCGGTGGTCACCAGTTCGTGGTTTTCGCGGGTGATGACTGTGCGCGTGACATTGTTGCCGATGGTACGGGCTGCCCAGCCTGCCAGCGGGACGGCGACCGCCGCCATCCCCACACCGAACCAGCGCAGAGCGACCGGCAGCGAGAAAAGGCTCCATGCAAGGGCACGGGGGTAGAAAATATACAGGAAAAAGCTGAGCCAGAGCGCAAGCCCACCGCCGCGCAGCAGCACGTAGAGCACACGGTTCTCACTGGCCTCAGATACTCTACCGCCGTTCATCTGCGCAGAGGCACGATGCACAGCAGCACCCACAAATGCCGTAAGAAATATCCCGGCGAAGATCAGGCGAAATAGCAGCGTTTCTGTCATGTCAATTGCCCTCAAGTTATTCAGTGACTTCAATTTTAGATTAGCCTAAATTTCAGTTGAGGTCAATCACAACTGGATATAGCCGATTCTTTCAGCCGATGGTCAGGCGGCGCGGGAAGCTCGTCAGGGATTCGCCGCCGTCTTCAGTCACGACGATATTATCTTCGATACGCACGCCGCCGAGGTCAGCCTTATAAATCCCCGGCTCTATTGTAAAGACCTTACCCGGTTGCAGTTCGGTGTCCACCCGAATGCTCACGTACAGCGATGCTCACCCAGACGACCAACAACGTAATTGCATAAAGACTATCTGTCCATGCTACGTCAAAACGGTTGAGCGATAGGCGTAGAAGCGGCGAAAATGTTAACAACCAGATGGCACTGTAGCGCCAATCACGGGCAATCAAAGCAGCAAGTGCAGGCGCAAGCAACACATAATGGTTGCCATGTACATAGATCCCGAATACCAGAGCTGCACACAATGTAATGATTAGAGCCCGAGCAGTTCCCTTCGGACGTGTGACAATATAAATCGCAGTAGCGAGTAACCCTATGCCGCAGATGAAAAGCGCGACCGCCTGTGGTAAGCCCCAGAACTCGAATGTGCGCCAGAGTGCCGTTTGCAGGTAAAGGGCTGTATTATCAAATGATAACGTGGTGTAGGTGGATTCTACCGTAGTGGTGTAGGTGACATAGCGCACCATCCAATCCCAACCAAACAACGGGAACGACATAAGCAGTAGTATAAGTGTCGGTAATGCAGTAAATACACTGTACCGCACACCACGTCGTAATGATATCGCTGCGAAAAACAAACCCGGCAGTATCATATTAATCGGCTTGGTTATAAAAATGGCAACACCGATACCACTCAGCAGAGGACGCTCTGTTTTGTAGCCCACCCATGCCATTGCTAACCCTAGTGCAAGGAATCCCTCGTAGTTGCCACGTACCAGCAAATCAACTGTGAACAGGTTAAGCAGTGGCAAAACAATAGCATGTGGCGGAATTCGTTTATGATTTTCCCCGGCGACGGAAACCGTCAGCCACAGCAGGCCCAACAGCGTGATGACGATAACCATTGCCTGCCCGTAATTTACAGGCAGGGGTAGTGAAGGCGCTAATATAAATACTGCCCAGGGCAACAGGGGTAAGCTGGTGGTACCGTCGTCATAGAGGCGAGTGTTGCCCTGGAAATAATCAAGCGGGGCCTGCCGATAGTGAAAGAAGTAGTCTGGGCCTATACCTACTATTGCGTTCC
>JBCCQC010000291.1:0-5969 GCA_039024535.1 Chloroflexota bacterium | reverse complement strand
GCGTTTGGCTCCGGGGACATCCCGCGCTATGTGGATGAAGAACAGCGGGTGCTGCCTGCGGTTTATAATGCTGTGTGGGTCACGACAGAAACAGAAATAGGCGATAACCCCACCGGTGAACAGATTTATGCCGATAGACTGCCAGAAATCGTGACGGGTGTGTTTTCTGAGCTGTTTGTTACGTCAGAACTGGGTGTGCGGGATAACGAAAGCCTGTTCGACAGCGTGATTGCAGAAGCAGTGAATGCCCGCAACCACGCGGGGCTGGCTCAGGATGCTACCTCGGTAGGGGGGATGCAATCCCATGCCGAACACACGATTAACATCCTCAACGGCACCCAGGAAGACTACAATGGCAATGGCCGCCCGGAAAATCCGGGGTTCGGGGTGGGGGTGGTGCCGCTTATTGGCGAAATTGAGGCGCGGTTTGATGAACTGGCCGCTGCACCCGATGCCAGCGTAACGCTCCAGAGTGATATTGAGTTTGTGCGTGTGTGCCTGGTGAACTCGCGGAATCGGTCTACAGTTATTGAGAACCTGGAGTTAGAGGTGCTGGAAGCCGATAGCGTCGAAGCCGCTGATGAGCAACGGTCAGAGGCGACAGATATTGCGAACCAGTTGCTGGCCGGTGATGATGTGAATGATAACGGCCAGGTTGATCCCTTTGAGAACGAATGTGGCCTTGAGCAGATCAGTGAGTTTTCGCTGCTGGTGGCAACGATGACCCTGCGTGAGGCGGGGGCTTAGCCGCTACAGCACGGCTTCGAACCGGACGGTGTGCGTGTTCGCATCGTTCTCTATGAATTGCAGCAGGCGCTCACCTTCTTCGGTGAGCGCTGTTTTTTGGGCAGCGGTGTAGCCCGTAAATGGCTCGATAACCAGTGTGGCCGCCTGCCTTTCGCGTTCTGTGCGCCAGCGCCCTGCCACAAACCCATCTACCAGTACGGTGGCCCGCACCCGTGCCGCTGATAGAAAGATCTTTTTGTAGTGTTCGTCTGGCAGGATGCGCGTGCGGTCTTTGTGGGCAATCACAAGGTTGTCATACTCCGGGACGAGACGCACGGGGGCGGGTGTTTCTGCTGGCAATACTGGCAGGTCTGGCAGGTCGAACAGTTCTTTGCCGTTTTCATCGTGGTATGTCACCAGTTCATCGCGGAATGGCTCTATCTCGTTTTTTAACCGCACCATCCCCGTCCAGAACTGAAAATCCATTACGGTGGCGGGGCCGAACGCCCGCAGGTATGCAAAAAACGCTTGCTTCAGGTCAGGGTCGCCATCTGGCCCCAGATAGCTGCTGGCTGTGGTGTAGGTAGCGGCGGTGCCGGTGCCCCATGTGCCACCCGGCGGCACCTGTACCAGTGGCAGATATGTACGAACGGCATAGGCCATCGCGTTGCCATCGGCACCGGGCTGCACGGTTGCCAGCAGTTTGCGCAGGTCGCCAGTGGAGCGTGGCTCGCTTTCCAGAAAGGGTTTTGCTGCTGTGACCAGTGCGTCAATATCCAGTTCCGCTGTCCGTTTGCCATAAAATGAGCGCAGCGCCCGTTCCAGTGCGGGTTGCAGGGTGGGGCGCAGCCACCCGTGCTGCTGTGCTGTAGTCAGATGCAGGGTAGAGCGCATCATGGCAGCGCGGACGACCTGTTTTTGCTCCATCAGCGCGGTAAGATCGTCGCGCTGGAAGGGTTGCAGACGTGCCCACAGCCCGATGTACGGCGGGTTCGGGATTTGCGATTGCAGGCCGACCAGTCGTTCCACTGCCGCCAGCGCGGTGATTTTCTGGCGTTGCAGCAGCATCTGCCGGGAAAGCAGCGTGCGGTTCAGTTCGCGCAGGGTGAGGGTGCGTTGTGCCGTCATGATGCCTCGTAGTAAGCCACATTACCGAATGGTGTTTATTGTAGTGCTACACTGGCATGTGTACAAAGACTAAGCAGATATTCAGGCATTCTCCACCATGCACACAGCATGAATGGTACACTATAGTGGCAAAGAGACACTTTTTTGATGACATCTGGAGAGACCGCTATGCGTAATGCTTCTCGCATGATGGTGCTGTTGATGATTGCAGCCCTTTTTTCAATAATCCCGGCGGCAGCCGCGCAGGATGATGACCCCGGCTTTGCCAGCGGTGGCCCGATTATCAGTTCCAATTCCAGTGGCGACCCGGCCACATTCAACCCGCTTTACTACGGTGACGGAACCTCCGGCGCGGTGGTTAGCCGTATGTACCCCAGCATCATCACGCTGAACCCACAGAACGGCCTTGAAGAACCGCACCTGCCCGGTGCAAGGGCTGCCGGCTGGGAGTTCAACGAAGATGGCACGGTTGTGACGATTACCCTGCGTGAGGACATGTTCTGGACGGACGGCACGCCTGTGACGGCACATGACTACGTGTACAGTACAACCGTGGTGCGCAGCGGCGAGATTGACTCCCCGCGTGAGGCGATGTGGGAAACACTGGCCGATGGCACCCCCGCAGGTGGCAAGATCACCGATATTATGGCAGTGGACGATTTTACGGTGCAGGTGACGTTCTCTGCGCCGGATTGCATCGCGTTCAGTGATATTAACAATGTGCCTGTGGTGCCGCGTGCGGAGTTTGAGGCTGTTTATGGTGACGATTTTGCCTCCATGCGCGATGAACCGCTGCGCGTGCCGGAGGTGGTACATGGCCCGTGGTTCGATCCGGAGTTTTCGCCGGGTGAGCGTGTGAGCCTGCTGCCGGTAGAGGGCTATGCCGATAATGAGTTCGGTAATGTGGTGCCCAACGAGTATATTCTGCTGAGTGTGCCAGATACGACCGTTGGCTACGAACGCTTCCTCGATGGCGAGTTTACCTATCTGTCTGTGCCGCCGGCCTTCCAGCAGGAAATCGAAAACAGCCCGGATTTCCAGAGCTACCGTTTCGATGCCAATAGCTTCAGCTTTATGGCGTTTAACGCGGCAGATCCAGCAGACCCACAGCCCGGTGTGGATGAAAATGGTGATGCTGTTGACCAGGGGCTGCACCCGATCTTCGGTGATGTGCGCGTGCGGCAGGCGCTGGGCATGGCCTTCGATAAGCAGGCGATGCTGGAAGGTATTCTGGATGGGAACGCCACGCTGGTAGCCACCCACACCACGCCGAATAGCTGGGTATACGATGAAACCGTACAGTATACGTTTGACCAGGAAATGGCGCTGGAACTGCTGGCCGAGGCTGGCTGGGTAGACGATGACAGTGACCCGTCCACGCCGTTGATTTGCGATGGTTGCCTGTATGCAACGGACATTGACCCGGATTTTGCCGGTTCTCCGCTGGAGTTTGAACTCATGATTGGCGGCGGCAGCGAAACGGGTGAGCAGATCGGTATCTTCTTTGATTCGCAGATGGAAGAACTGGGCATCATCGTAGATTTGCAGGTGGTGGACTTTAACGGCGTGCTGGTGCCGGGGATGCTGGGCCAGACGTATGACATGGTGTTGTTAAGCTGGAGCCTTGCCTTCCCGGTTGATCCGGACGTATCGCGCTTTTATGGCCCGGAGGCTGATGTGCCGGGTGGTGGTTTCAACTTCGTGTCGTTCAACAATGAGCGCCTGAACGAAATCCTTGAAGAAGCACGCAGCGTCCCCGGCTGTGACCAGGCGACCCGCGCTGAACTATATGAAGAAGCCCAGCAGATTCTGTTCGAAGAAATGCCGTACCTGTACCTGCATGTGCCCAGTTCACTGACGGCAGTGCAGAACTACGTCACCGGCTTTGACCCGACGCCGGTCAGCCGCATCTGGAACGAAGACGCATGGTTTATTGAAGGCCCGTAACCCACAGCAACACGGGGGCGTGGCAGCACGCTGCGCCCCCTCCTGTAACATCCCGTAACGTTATTAGCTCAGGTATATATGATGACAGGTATCACCGCATTTATCCTCCGGCGATTGATTCAGGCTATCCCCACATTTTTTGGTATCACGATCCTCGCGTTCACCATTATGGTGCTGGCCCCTGGCGACCCAATTGCCATCCTTACATTTGACCCGAATACAAAGCCCGAAGAGCGCGAACGGCTGGCCGAACTGTATGGCGTCAATGATCCGCTGCCAGTCCAGTACATGCGCTGGCTCGTTGGCGACAACTGGAGGCAGTTCGACACGGACGGCGACGGCGAACCCGATACACGCGGCGAAAGCAGGGGCATCCTGCGTGGCGATTTCGGAGAGTCGTTCATCAGCCAGCGCAGCCCCATCTCGCTGATTGTGGAGCGTTTACCGGCCACAATTGAGTTAAATATTGCGGTGCTGGTGGTCAGTATCCCGCTGGGAGTGGTGATTGGTGTGGTGGCGGCGCGTATGCGTGGCACATGGTTCGATCAATCGTCGCGGGTGCTGGCGGTGGTAGGTGATGCGGTGCCGGGGTTCTGGCTGGCGTTTTTGCTGATTCTGTTGTTCGGGCGTTACCTTGATCTGCTGCCGATGGGTGGGCGCTGCGCCCCAACGCGCGGGGGATGCCCACCGATTTTCCAGCGGCTGGAATATATTATTTTGCCGGTGGCTGTTTCGGCACTGGGGGGCATCTCTGGCTGGAGCCGTTTTATGCGGGCGTCCATGCTGGAAACGATCAACAGCGACTACATCCGCACTGCACAGGCGAAAGGCGTCGCAAGTACCCGCGTGTGGTTCCACCATGCCATGCGTAATGCGATTATTCCGCTGGCAACGTTCCTCGGGCCGGTGTTCGTCAGTTTGCTGGGTGGTGCGGTCATCATCGAGACGATTTTCGCATGGCCGGGGGTGGGCAGGCTATTGTTGCAATCGGTGACGAGCCAGGATTACCCGGTGATTATGGCGTCGGTGGTGATTGGCTCTATGCTGACAATACTGGGCTATTTGATTTCCGATGTGCTGTATGCGGTGTTTGATCCGCGTATTCGGCTGTAGGGAGGGCGAAAATGGCTACTGCAACACAGGTCGCAAAAATTGCACAGGAAGGCCCGGAAGCTCGCCCGCGCAGCAAAACGCTGGCACAACGTGCGCTCTACCGCATCCGACGGGATAAACTGACGCTGATTTCGCTGCTGGTGCTGCTGATGATGGCGGTGCTATCGTACAGTGCTCCGTTTATCACCAATCAAATCCTGCAAACCAGCTACACTCGTCCGGATCCGATCAATAAATACCTGCCCATCGGCACAGAGGGGCACCTGCTGGGAACAGATGAACTGGGCCGCGACCATCTGGCGCGGTTGCTGTATGGTGGGCGCGTGTCGCTCACGATTGGCTTCAGCGCGGCGATTCTTTCCATGACCATTGGCGTGGCAATTGGTGTAACGGCAGGGTTTTACGGTGGCCCGCTGGACGATTTTATCATCTGGTTTGTGACCACGTTGAACTCGCTGCCCCAGCTCTTTTTGCTGCTGATGATAAGTGCGGTGCTATCGCCGGGGCCGGTGTCGCTGATTCTGGTGCTGTCTTTTTTGGGCTGGACGGGCGAGATGCGCCTGATGCGCGGCGAGGCGCTCAAACTGCGCGAACGCGAGTTTACACTGGCGGCGCGGTCGGTAGGGGCGAGTGACTGGCGCATTATGTTCATTCACATTGCGCCCAATGCTATTTCGCTGCTGCTAATTACCCTCGCGCGGAGTATTGGCGGCATCATTCTGGCGGAGTCTTCGCTCAGTTTTCTGGGCTTTGGTATCAAGCCGCCCGTACCGTCGTGGGGCAACATGCTCAGTAACGGTCTGGAACTGCTGCGGCTGGCCCCGCACCTGGTAATTGCGCCGGGTTTGCTGATCACGATTACGGTGCTGTGTCTGTACGTCATCGGTGATGGCCTGCGCGATGCGTTCGACCCACGCATTGCGGATTAAGCGGTTAGCGGTGGGTTGCAGCGCATGACGTAGCGCACGTCGTGTTCCTCTATCACCACGAAGCCCAACCGCTCATACAGCGATTTTGCCGGGTTGCCTTTGAGTACGCGCAGGCGCACAGGTTTC
>JBCCQC010000290.1:0-6009 GCA_039024535.1 Chloroflexota bacterium | reverse complement strand
GCGTCCGGTGTCGGTACCAAAAGCACCGTCAGTCTGTCCTTGATATCATCTGGGATCCGACTTTTCGCAGCATTCCAAAGATCGACATGCGCTACCAAAAAGGTTGCCGCACTCGCATTGTGCCCTTTCCAATGGCTTTCCGTGAAGTACTCGCCGTTCACATCGAGAAAATGACGCAGCAGGGAGCGACATTCCTGTTTGAATCCAATCGGCAAGCCCCTTACTCGGAGCGGGGCATTCGCAAGATGTTTGCCCGCTACAGCCAGCAGGCACAACTCGAACAGGCAATTTCACCTCATCAGCTCCGTCACTTTCTGCTGTTATGGTTGAAGAAGCAGGGCATTGATGATGCTCTCATTCAGCCCTACTCGGGACATGCATCGCGCCAATCCCTTGAGGTCTATTCACAGTTGGCATTGCGGGAAGCGCAGCAGTCCTATGACCTGTTTATGAAGGAGTTCCCACTTTAGATGGGCAATATAACAAAGAACAAACCAAATGGCGAGCTATGACACCGTTGCTACGGTTACTCGGTTATGGGTTTGCTCTGCGAGGTATGCACTAACCTCAATATTGATTAACCCGCATTCGTTTGGGGTCAATTTCAGGCGGGTACTTTCGCGGTCTTGGATTTTTTTCACTAACCGTTCTTTGCGCTTGCGATATGCTACAGAGCTAACCGGGAACCCAATAGCCGCCGCCAGCTTATCCGCTTTTTGCTGGCTATCCCGGTCATGGTAACTTAGCTCAACTCTGAGCAGTGAAATTTCATCCGGTTCAAGATAGGCTGTCATCTCATGAATGCTAGCATTTACAGTGAAACCCATGGGTAGGGGGCCGCCTGTAGATAGCGTTTCATCGTTAACCGATTGGTCAAATGAAACATGACCGCGATAACGATCACGGTCTAATTGATTCCGTCTATTTTTTTCATGGCGGATGAGAGCCTGCGCCCATTCGGTTTGTTGCCAGTTTTCCCCGAACTCATCTGTGTATCTTTCATCGCATTCTGCGCAAACATACGATTTGGAGTTACGGTTGTCACAGAATGCGCAACCCCTGCGCGAACGTAAAGTATCTGTCTCTGCCACTGCGCCACAGTCCTTTATCTATCGTTGTTTACAGCAATCTCTGGCCTAGATCATCCGAACCCGCGCCAGTTTTTTCTATCTTTCCACCTTGCCCATCTGTTCTATCCCCTCGCGTTAAAAAAGCCGGTTGCCCCGGCGATGTGTGCAGTTTGTGTTCCTATTGGTTCGTGGCAATCATTGCGTATAACTGTCGTTCTGTTGCTCTCGTATGGTGCAATTCGTTATACATTGGCCTGTCCAATAGTAGGCAGCATGTTCTGGAACGATGCCAGACGGCAATGTGCTCACGTATGTTGTTGATAATAATGATAGTGAACACATTGCTTAGGTATCTGATTACAAACCTAACTCACGGCGAAGGGTCTCAAGATAGCGGCCCACGTCGTTAATGTACGATGTAAGTAGTGTGCGCTCAACATCACTCAGTTGATCACCGTTCTGTACTTTACTGTGGAGTTTGCGCACTTCGCGCAGCGACTTTGATGCTTTTTGGAACGGTTCATTATGCTCGTGGTCATCTTCGACAGCGGTTTCCAGTGTGTAGCTTGCTTCTGCCGCAATATATTCTTGCTCGCTCCAGCCTTCCAGCACGGCCCGGTCAACGAGTGGCTTATATGCTTTGATATGCTGGCGGAAAGTCTTTACGCTCATACCCTTTTCAGCGGCATCGGCTAGCAGCAGGCTTTGGATGTCTGGATTATCAGCGTATGGTGCAATAACATCATGATGACCAAAACTCAAAACTTCCCGACGTCGGGAAGTTTCTACCCGACGGCACACTGATGCATAGTTCTGGAGCGTTTTCACGTCATAGCCTAACTCATCCGCGACTGCTTCATAGGTTTCACCCCACTCGCGGTTATCGCCAATACAAAGCCAATCGCCCAACAGCCATTGAATGCTTCCAGACAACTTGAGCAACACACGCCCTAACTCACTATAGTCGTCGTGTTCTACGGCTTCCGGCGCAATCAATCCCGTGCGCGTGAGCTGCCAGCTACCATACGTTAGTGTCCCATCTTTGCGGCGCTCAATCCGAACGTCTGACGTCGGGAATAGCTGTTCATCAAAACCGCTAAAATCGAGGCCTTCAAGCCCTGAATCGCCATTAGATGGGCCAAAGCCCATACCGCCGCCATTACTCAGCTTACTGCGCTTATTGCTCATCCGGTACGCGCTCCATCAGAACATTCATCACGGTCTGAAAATCTTCCATTGCTTTGCCATCCGGCTCATAGGCTTGCAGTGTAATGCCAGCGCTGGGGGCATCGCTCCATGCGGCACGCTTTGCAATCGACGGTGTGACCAGCTCACCAAACGTTTCCATCACCTTGTTGTGGTTCATCTGATGATTGATTGTACGTAGGTTTGTCATCATGGGCACAATGCCAAGCACGGCAATAGGGGCCATGTTACCGCCAGCCCGGAATTGATTTGCACTTTCTAGGCGCTGGTAGGCGTTCCACAATCCCGCAAGGCTCCACTGCTCTAACTGTGTGGGGTACACGATGGCATCGGTTGCAATGTAAATCGCTGTGTGGAACAGGTTTGCTGTTGGAGATGTATCGACAATCACATAGTCGACAACAGTCTTGAGTTGCTGCACTTTCGCGTAGAACACCCGTGGATCACCGATGCTTGTCGGGATGTTTCGGGCTTCCGCATTGGATGCCACTACAAATAGACTTCCCTTCACTCGTTCGGGGGCACTGCCGGGTGCGTACACTGTCGGGTGTACCAGCTTCACAACGTCCTTTGCAGTGATGTGCTCACGTAACATCCACTCATAGAGTGCTGGCGATGGATCAATGCGAAACGACATAGTGGCATTGGCCTGTTGATCACCATCGATAAGCACCACACGCTTGCCTTGAATTGCGAGTTCGGCGGCGATGTGTGTTGCCAGTGTGGTCTTCCCTACACCGCCCTTTTCATTGAGTAGTGTTATGACTTTCATACTGCTATACTCCATATGACTCCTATTATAGTCACACAATGCGCCGACGGCTTCCAACTCGCGGCGTATTGTGTTTTATGTGCGCAGTCGATAGTAAATTGCAGGATCACCGAACTGCCGTTTTGATTCAATGAACTTCAGCACAGTTAAATATTCTAGATCACGAAGCTCACCACCATTTAGCTGTGTTTTACCGATAGCTTCTGCAAGTTGTGACCGTGATAACCACTCATCACCGGTCTCGTTATGCGTGCGCTGCATACGCTCCAACATCTCGATACCCGGTGGCGGTAGAAGCTCTTTGTTTATCATCGGCATCATTCGGTTAGGCTACTCTATAGACTACTGTACACATATAGATAGATTACCTATTCAGGAGCCGGGTGTCAAACACATACCTCCAAATAACAATGACTGTTCAAAAAATGAACAACTATCAATAGATAACCCAAGTCGAAAATCCGTGAGACTATCCGCTTAACCAGCGCGTGATGAGTACGATCCAGTTTGCGTTATATGGCAGGGTTACCGAGTAGGGGAGTTGACTCGACTGGAACATGAGGCAACGATCCATGCGAAAAAATTACAATTCGAAACGGGTTTGGTTTGATTCCATGCTTTAACAAATATGACTTATACAAAGCATGGATAGATTTCTATGTTTGTCACAACCTACATTCTACAAGGTATAGAACGCAAAAAGTGATCTATATCTGTCACAAGCACAATTCTACAAGATGTACATGGCTATTTGAGCTGTCAAAATGGTGTGTTTTGTACTGTGGATGAGAACACTTATACACAGTATAGCTTCGTAATTGACCCGATTTTGATAGTTTCGGTTGGCTCTAACAACGGGATGGCTACCGTAGGTGTAAATGGTGTTGCTGACTTTGATCTCGCTGATGGGGGTGTGGCTGCCGGGGGTGGAGACGGGGGTGCCTACGCTGGGGGGGTGGCGGCGGTGGCGGTGATTTTCACGGTTTCCCGCCGCTGCACAGTGATTTGCATGAATTTTCGCAGATTGCACACTTTTAGTGTTGGATTTGCGGGGTTCTGGCGGAGGGTTGCCGGTTTGTGGCGGTAGATGGCGGAAAACGGGCGGTTTTGTGACCGTGTATGTATGCAGGGTGCCTGTGATGGTGGGCGTAATGGTTACAGGGTAGCACAGGGGCCGGGCGGTGGGGTGAGCATACGCACGCGGATGTGTTCAGTTTGCGGGGGCGGGCAGGCCGGGAACCGGAGCCGGAGCGAGTGCAGGGTGCAACCGCCCCCGGCTGTGATGCGGTAGAAACAGAAACGTGGTTGATGGTGGCGATGGCTTCGTACTCACCGACCTCCCCGGTCAGTTCATTGTAGATCCTATGGTTCAGCCTAGCTCTACAACCTCAATTGACGATTGTAGGCTGAAAGTGGATACTGGATGCGGTGTTGAGCTAGGGATAATGGCTGACCAGCTATGACGAATCTGACCATCGTGCAATCGATCCAAGCCGGATTTGAGTCGTTTCAAGCGCAATTCGGTCGCTTCTTCAAGCGAAGTGAGACACGAACGCGGGTCAGCGCGTACATTCGAGGGTTGCTCGCAGAGGTGGGGCGTAAGAACGGTTGGCAGCTCGCCGAAAAAATGGGCGCGGCTGATCCACAAGGCTTCCAGCGGCTGTTATATGAGGCCAAGTGGGAGCACGAGGCAGTCCGCGACCAGTTGCAGGGGATGATCGTCGAGCGCATCGGTCATGCGGATGGTGTGGGAATCATCGACGAGAGCAGTTATGTCAAGAAGGGTAAGAAGTCGGCAGGTGTCAGTCGCCAATATTGTGGGCGAATTGGTAAGGTCGAGAACTGTCAGGTGGGCGTGGGCCTGGCGTATTTGTCCTCTGAAGGACGCGCCTTGATCGATCAACGGCTCTATTTGCCACAGGCATGGTGTGATGACCCGGACCGCTGTCGGGCAGCCAGGATTCCAGATGAGGTGATGTTTCAGACCAAGCCGCAGATGGCCCAACAGATGCTTGCGGATGCGTGGCACAATGGGGTCCCGATGAAGTGGGTCTGCGCCGACACCGTTTACGGCAATTCATCCAGGTTGCGGCAGGCCATTGCTGCCACAAATCGCTGTTATGTGATGGGCATCACACCCAATCAGCGTGTTAAGCCTCTCGGATACGCGCAGCCGCAGAAGATATCCCAACTTACGCCTGTTCTTGGCGCGCAGGACTGGCAGGTACTGGGCAATGCCTGGGGCGAGGACGGCGAGCGGGTCTACAAATGGACATCGCTACGGGTCACTGCTCCCACCGACGATCTCGGGGAGCAGTGGTTGTTAGTACGGCGTGACCCTCAAGATACCAATCCAGTGCGCTTTTTCCTGTCGAATGCCCCTGTTGACACGCCGTTGCTCACTCTCGTCAGCATCGCTCTGGCACGCCATCAAATCGAGCAGATTTTTGAGGAGGCCAAGTCTCACACCGGAATGGCCGATTACGAGGTGCGGCACTGGCACAGCTGGCATCGCCATATGGTGTTGGTGATGATGGCACACACCTGGCTGACCTTGTTTCAGCCCGACTTCGACACCCCTAAAAAAGTCACCTTCCGCGCTGGCTCCAACTGAGCTTCGCCGAGCGATGTCAGCTGCTCAATATTCTCATGCCAACGCCCATCTTATCAGTGGCGCATCGCCTGCACTGGTTCTGGTGGCGACGACGAAAACGGCTGCAAGCGATTGCCTCCCGCTACGCGGTACCCTCTCAATTCGTCGATCAGGTCATGGCAGCTTATCAAATGAGGTTGTAGAGCTAATCTGTTCAAGGCTCAATGCACGAGGTTCTAGTGGGGGTAGCGGTAGATAATGCTGCTGCCAGGCCGTCACATCACGCTTCACGCAGGACGTTATATGCTCTTGCCCGTATCGCTCGCTGAAAAACGACTGAAAACGATTGAGGTGGAGGTCAATTTTTT
>JBCCQC010000289.1:0-6012 GCA_039024535.1 Chloroflexota bacterium | reverse complement strand
CGCACGGCTTTGAAACCGTTGACGTGGTAAACCGCACGGAAGAAAACGCCCGCGAACTCGCTGCTATCACAGGGGGACGTGCTTACGGCTGGCACGAACTTCACACGGCGCTGGCAGACTCGGATATTGTCATCACGGCTACAGGCGCCCCCCATACCGTGATCCACGAGCCGGACGTAGAGATGGCAATGCGTGCTCGTCATGGTCGCGAACTGGTACTGATCGATACAGCCGTGCCGCGTGATGTGGGCGATGGGGTGGAAACGGTGCCCGGTGTGCATTTCTACAACATTGACGACCTGCAAAAGGTTGTGGATGCCAACTACGCCCGCCGCCGTGACTGCATCCCGCTGGTGGAGGCCATCGTATGTGATGAAAACGAAAAATTTACCTCGTGGCTGCGCAGCCGTGAGGTCGTCCCGGCCATTCGTGGGCTGCGTGAGAAAGTACAGTCGATTGCCGAGGCTGAACTGGCTGCGACACTGGCACAGTTGCCCGACGAAGATCATGAGGCTGTGTCAACGCTGGTGCATCGCATCGTGAACAAGGTGTTGCACGAGCCAACGGTGCGTCTTCGTGAACAGGCCGTGCAGGAAAGCGGTGAAGTGTACATCCATGCGCTGCGTGATCTGTTTGCGCTGGATGCCGAGGAAGTTCATGGATAAGCAGCATATTGTTGTCGGGTCACGGCGCAGTGACCTGGCGCTGTGGCAGTCGAACCATGTAATTGACCTGCTGAAGCAAGCGCATCATGGCCTCACGGCTGAGATTAAAATCATCTCGACAAAGGGCGACCAGATCATTGATAAGCCACTGCCATCTATCGGCGGTAAGGGGCTGTTTACGGAGGCGCTGGAAGACGCGCTGCGTGCCGGTGACATCGACATTGCAGTTCACAGTCTCAAAGATCTGCCCACGGAGGATGCAACGGGTTTAACCGTAGGGGCTGTTCCGACACGCGCCGATGTGCGCGATGTGCTGGTGAGCCGTGGGAATCATGTGTTGGGCACGCTGCCAGAGGGCGCATCTGTAGGTACCAGTAGCAGACGCCGCGCCGCGCAATTACTGGCGCACCGCCCGGATTTAAATATCATCGACATTCGTGGCAATGTGCCCACCCGCGTCGAAAAAGCTCTAGATCCCGATGGCCCCTATGACGCAATTGTTCTGGCAAAGGCCGGTCTGGAACGCCTCGAACTGGCCCATCACATAAGTGAAGTGCTCCCACTGGAGATTATGTTGCCAGCACCGGGCCAGGGGGCACTCGGTGTGCAGTGCCGCGACGATGAGCAAGTGAAGACGTTTGTGGCTCCCATTATTCACGCAGAAACGTTGCACGCTGTTATAGCCGAACGTCGCTTTCTGAACCGACTTGAGGCCGGATGTTCTGCGCCAGTAGCTGCGCTGGCAACTGCATCTTCAGATGCAAAAACGCTGAAGATGACCGGGCGTGTGTCCATGCCAGATGGAACACAGCTTATCGAGGTCGTGGACAATGCTCTGGTGGCAGAAGCATCTGAAATGGGAGAGCGTATGGCAGAACTGGCGCTCGAACGGGGCGCAGAAGGCATTCTGGAGACTGTAAAGTGAGCCTTGCCGATAAGCGTATCGTGGTGACCCGTGCGCCGCATCAGGCAGACGGGCTGGTTGATATGTTGCGTCAGCATGGAGCAGAGCCATTGCTGTTCCCCTGCATTGACATTGCCCCACCGGAAGACCCCGGCCCACTGGACAGTGCGCTACAAACCATTGAACAGTTTGACTGGCTACTGCTGACCAGCACAAACACAGTGATTGCACTTGAGCAGCGATTGCGAGTTCTGTCTATCGACTCTGCGAGATTAGCTCACCTGCATGTCGGTGCAGTCGGACGCAAGACTGCAAAAACGGCAGCGTCTCGCCTGAGCGTCACAGTTGATGTGATCCCCGGAAAGCAAACTGCGGAGGGACTGGCTGCTGCTTTACCGGATATACGCGGCAAACGGGTATTTCTGCCACAGAGCGCTATTGTCCGTGATGTGTTACGAGACATGCTGGCATCATCTGGCGCAGATGTAACCGCAGTGGACGCCTACCGGACAGTCATGGGTTCCGGTGGGGTGAGCGTGGGCGTGGTAAAACTTGCGGATGCTCTGACGTTTACGAGTCCATCGGCAGTGCGTGGCTTTACAGAACGTTGTGGTGTGATTGACCGGCCTGCTGTGTGTATTGGCCCCACAACATCCGCAGCGGCCACGAACGCTGGATTTAACCGGGTGATACAGCCAGAAACAGACTATTCACTGGCCGGTATGCTGGAAGCTCTTGAGATTAATGTTATGGAGACGGTATCTTGACGTTACAGGACGACAAAATTTCAATTCAATCAAAGGCTCCGGCTGTGCGGCCCCGCCGCGCCCGCCTGAGCGACAATTTGCGGCGGATGGTGCGCGAAACAGTGCTGACCCCGGCAGATTTCATCTATCCGCTGTTTGTGCGCTATGGCAATGATGAAAAACGTGCGATTGGTTCGATGCCGGGGCAGTTCCAGCTATCCGTAGATAAGCTGGCAGCAGAGGCTAGAGCAATTGAAAAACTCGGTATCCCGGCAGTGATTCTGTTTGGCATACCGGAGCACAAAGACGACTGCGGCACAGAAAACTTTAACCCGGACGGTGTAATTGCCCGTGCAATCCGCGAGATTAAAAATGCCGCGCCTGATCTGGTTGTGATTAGCGATATGTGCTGCTGCGAGTACACCGACCACGGACACTGCGGCATCATCAATGTGCCGGATGACACCAAAAACTACAACCCGAACCTGCCCCACGGCTATCTACTCAATGACCCTACGCTGGACATTCTGGGTAAAGCCTCGGTGGTTCATGCACAGGCCGGTGCAGATATTATTGCACCCTCTGGCATGATCGACGGAATGGTGAGCGCAATCCGCAATGCACTGGATACAAACGGCCAGCAGCATGTGAGTGTGATGAGCTATGCCGCCAAGTACGCCAGTGCGTTTTATGGCCCCTTCCGGGATGCTGCCGAAAGCCCACCGAGTTTCGGGAATCGCCATCAGTATCAGATGGATCCCGGCAACCGGCGTGAGGCTGCCTATGAAGTGGCTTTGGATGTGCAGCAGGGCGCAGACATGCTGATGGTTAAGCCAGCAATGGCCTATCTCGACATCATCAGTGATGTGCGCCGCAATCATGAGTTGCCAGTGGCTGCCTACCAGGTGAGTGGTGAGTTTTCCATGATGCACGCCGCCGCCGAAAAAGGCTGGGTAGATTTACAGCAGGTCGCGCTGGAAAGCCTCACGGGTATCAAGCGGGCGGGTGCGGATATGATTGTGACTTATTTTGCTAAAGATGCGTGCCAGTGGCTGGGCGCATAGACGATGAAAGACGAATAGATGACCGAAAATCAGATAGAACAACCAGCGGATTCCATTCAACAGAACAGCCGCTTCCTTAAAGCCTGCCGCCGCGAACCTGTTGATGCGACACCCATCTGGCTGATGCGCCAGGCCGGACGCTATATGACCGAATACCGCGAACTCCGCAAGACTTATGGTATTCTGGACATTATCAAAACGCCCGAACTCGCCCGCGATGTGACCATGCAGCCGATCGATGCGTTTGACCTGGACGCGGCCATTATTTTCGCGGACATTCTGCCGCCGCTTGAAGGCATGGGCCTTGATCTGGAGTTCATCAAGGGTGAGGGGCCGGTGCTGCATAATCCAGTGCGTTCTATGGCAGATGTAGAGCGCCTCGCTACACCTGACCCGAAGGAAGCACTGTGGTTCACGCTGGATGCGATTAAACTCACCCGCGAAACGCTTGACCCGCTTGGTATTCCTCTGATTGGCTTCAGCGGTGCGCCATTTACACTGGCGGCCTATGCTGTGGAGGGTGGCGGCAGCAAAAACCACGATAAGGTCAAAGCCATGATGCTGGGTGAGCCGGACGCATGGCACCAGTTCATGACGAAACTGAGCGATGTTGTGGGGCAATACATGCTGGCCCAGGCAGAAGCCGGTGCGCAGGTGCTGCAACTGTTCGATAGCTGGGTAGGGCAGCTTGCCCCCGATGATTATCGTGAGCGTGTGATGCCCTACAGCAAACGGTCGCTGGAAATTGCCAGTGCAGCCGGTGTCCCGATGATTCATTTTGGCACCAATACAAACGGAATGCTGGAAGACATCCGCGATGCGGGTGGTGATGTGATTGGCGTGGACTGGCGTATTGATATTGATGTGGCGACAAAACGACTCGGCGATGGTGTCGCGGTACAGGGCAATCTTGATCCTGTCGCGTTATTCGCGCCGTGGGAGGAACTGGAACCCCGCGCAAAAAACGTGCTGGATCGTATGAAGGGGCGTGGCGGGCATATTTTCAATCTGGGGCATGGTATTCTGCCGCAAACCCCGGTTGATAACGTCAAGCGTCTGTGCGAATTCGTCCACGAGTACACGAGTGAATAGGCTATGTACGACCTCGTAATTGTTGGTGGCGGTATAGCAGGGCTGGCATCCGCGTGGTATGCGCAGAAAGCCGACCTGAGTTACCTGCTACTGGAAAGCACCGATAGACTCGGTGGGCTGGCACAATCCGAGCAGGTAGATGGGTTCGGAGATTCGCCATTCACAGTGGAAGGTGGCCCGGACGGTATCATCACGCGCAAGCCGTGGGCCTATGAACTGGCACAGGAGATCGGTATTGATGTCGTCCCGCTGAATGATCTGCCACAGCGCATTTATGTGTGGAGCGACGGACAATTGCATTCTCTGCCAGATGGCGTGCATTTACTGGTGCCAACGAAAGTGCAGCCGCTATTGCAGTCCAGCCTGTTCTCGTGGCCGGGTAAGCTGCGGCTGCTGGCCGAACAGTTCATTCCAGGACGTACAGAAAATACAGACGAGTCTGTTGCAGGTTTTATCCGTCGCCGTTTCGGGCAGGAGGCGCTGGACAAGCTCGGCGAGCCGATGCTCGGTGGCGTGTATAACGCTGACGTAGAGCAGATGAGTATGGGTGCAACCTTCGGGCAGTTCCCGGCATTGGAACGCAAATATGGTAGCCTCATCAGTGGGATGAAAGCACGCATGAGCGCCGCACAGGGTAATCAAATCCCGGCTCTGGTTTCTATGCGCGATGGCATGGGTAGCTTTGCCGATGCATTAGCCCACCACGTCACCGGGGAAGTACACCTGAACACACAGGTACACGCTATCACTCGTGATAAGGATGGATTGAACGTCACGCTGGAAGATGAAGTAATACCTGCACAAACAGTGGTGCTAACCACTCCGGCCAGTGTCACAGCACATCTATTGCGGGAGATTGCACCGGGTGCAGTCACTGGACTGAAATCAATCCGCTACGAGGGCGTAGGGTCTGTGTCGCTGGGCTACCGCACAGAAGATATTCCGCACGCGCTTGATGCCTATGGTGTAGTTATCCCGCGCACAGAAAAGCGCCAGATAGACGGCATCACGTTTGCCTCTGCCAAGTGGGAAAACCGTGCGCCGGATGGGTATCATCTGCTGCGGGTATTTTTTGGTGGCCCGAACACGCGCGATGTACTCAACAGCACTGATGATGAAATTGTCGCCACTGCACAGCAGGAACTACGCGAGATTCTGGGGATCACTGCTGAACCCGTCATGACCCGCGTAAAAAAGCTGACGGCGGCCTATCCACAATACGATGTGGGCCACAGTGAGCGTATTGCTGACATCAGAGCGAAACTGCCAGCGGTTATCGAACTGGCAGGGTTAACGTATGGTGGGGTGGGTATTCCCGATACGATTCGTGGAGCAAAAGAGGCGGTAGAGCGCATCAGCAAGCGCCTGCCGCAGAGAGATGAGGTGTAACAGATTATGGTAGATACAATGATAACGGCTTCCGAGCAGCTTTTTGCGCGTGCTCAGGAACTCATGCCCGGTGGGGTGAATAGCCCGGTGCGTGCCTTCAAGAGTGTGGGCGGTACGCCACGCTTCATTGACCGTGCACAGGGTGCCTATGT
>JBCCQC010000288.1:0-6013 GCA_039024535.1 Chloroflexota bacterium | reverse complement strand
GCTGGCTCCCGGCGGTGTGTTTTTAAATCTGGAGCATGTGTCGTCGCCGTCGCCGGACGTGACGCATATTTTTGACGAGTTGTTTCTGGATTCGCTGGTGATTCACAGCCGTGCAGAGGGCAGTACAGAAACCCGCGAGGAAATCGGGCAGAAATACTACTACCGCCCGGATAAAGACGCCAACATCCTCGCGCCGGTGGAAGATCAGTGTGCGTGGCTGCGCGAAATCGGCTACACGCACGTGGATTGCTATTTTAAAGTGTTTGAACTGGCGTTGTTTGGCGGTGTGAAGCCGTAGCTGGTACACTTTTCAGGATCTGGATTCAAGGGGGTGCATCGGCACCCTTTTCTGTTGTGGGTAGGGGCGTAGTATTGACGGTTCAAGAAATAATTCCATAACGGCAATGTGCGGGTGCTGGCGGCGGACGAGGCATGCCTTGTCCCTACAACATCGATGAATGAGTACTGTAGGGCATTGCCCTTTCCATTCCTGACAATGACGTTATCCGGTTGTTTTTCGACTATTCAACACTACGCCCTTACCGTGATTGGATTGATATGGAGGAAACATGAAAGCAAAAATTGCAGTCCTGTCCGGTGATGGCATCGGGCCGGAGGTAACGGGCAAGGCCGTCGAGGTGATGCAGAAGGTGGCCGGGAAGTTCGGGCACGAACTCGAATTCGAAGAAGCACTGATGGGCGGCATTGCCATCGACAAAACGGGAAATCCGCTGCCGGATGAGACGATTGCCGTGTGTGAAACCGCTGACGCAATTCTGCTGGGTGCGGTGGGTGGCCCGCAGTGGAGCGACCCGACGGCATCTGTGCGCCCGGAGCAGGGTTTGCTGAAGATTCGCCAGCATTTCGGGCTGTTTGCGAACCTGCGCCCGGTAAAAATCTATGATTCGCTGGTGCATCATGCGCCGCTGCGTGCTGACCTGATGGAAGGCGTGGATATGCTGTTCGTGCGCGAGCTGACTGGCGGCATTTACTTTGGTGAGCGCAAAGAACAGGGTGATGGCAACGACGCCTACGATACGATGCTGTACACCAGTGATGAGGTTGCGCGGGTGGCTAATGTGGCGTTCCGTGCCGCGCAGGGACGCCGTAAAAAGCTCACCAGTGTGGATAAAGCAAACGTGCTGGCGGCCATGCGCCTGTGGCGGCGCACGGTGGTGGAAGTGCATGAGGACTACAGCGACGTAGAACTGGAACATCTGCTGGTAGACGCAGCCACCATGCACATGCTCACGCGGCCTGCTGATTTTGACGTGGTGCTGGCGGGTAATATGTTCGGGGATATTTTGAGCGATGAGGCGAGTGTGCTGGCGGGTTCGCTGGGGATGCTGCCGTCGGCATCGCTGGGGACGGGGACGTTTGGCCTGTATGAACCCATTCACGGCTCTGCGCCGGACATTGCCGGGCAGGGTAAGGCTAACCCTACCGCTATGATTTTGAGTGCGGCGATGCTAATGCGCTATAGCCTCGAAATGGAAGCCGAAGCGAAGGCCATCGAAGCGGCAGTTGACAGCGTGATTGACAGCGGCGCACGCACCGCAGACATTGCGCCGCGTGGCGGCGAGTTTGTGAGCACAGATGAATTTGCGTCTGCTGTGCTTGATGCAATCTAATGAAATTCTTCTGTTCTGATTTAATGTATCCAGGCTATAATGACGCACAGTATTAACGTAAGCAGTTTGCTGTAAGGAGCATTCAATGGGTTTTAACGACTTTGACTGGAATAACGCTCGCACAGAAAATGGTGCGATTCGTGTAGAGGGTACAACCGAAGCAACTATGTCCATCCTGCGCTGGGTGTACATGTGGATGGGCCTCGGTATGCTCACTACGGCGATGATGGCCTACCTGACGTATAGCACACCGGCGCTGCTGGCTGTGGCAACATCTACGGTTGGTGTCTTCGGTTCTATCATCCTCAGCCTTGGTCTGGTGTTTGCGCTGTCCTTCGCCATTAACCGTGTGTCGCCGATGGTGGCCGGGTTTATGTTCTTTGGCTATGCGCTGGTGCTGGGCTTTTCGCTCTCGACCATTTTCCTTGTGTACACGTCTGGAACCATCAGCACGGCGTTTTTCACCACGTCGGTGATGTTCGGTATCATGACGGTGTTCGGGTTTACAACGAAGATGGATCTGACGCGGTTCGGTGCTTTCTTCATGATGGCGCTGATTGGTCTGATTGTGGCTATGGTCATCAACTTTTTCATCGGCAGCAGTGCGCTTGACCTGATTATTAGCTGGGTGGGTGTGCTGATTTTCGTGGGCCTGACGGCTTACGATACGCAGCGGATTAAGTATATGGCTGCTGACCCGGCTATGCAGGCAGACAGCGATATGGCGATGAAGATGAGCATCATTGGGGCACTGGGCCTCTACCTGAACTTCATCAACATCTTCCTGTTCCTGCTGCAAATCCTCGGTGGTGGCCGCGACTAGCACATAAGGCAGGGCGGGCTATCCTGCTGGTGGCCCGCTCCTGCTATTTCTGCTTATCCCCGCGTAGCAGACGGATACCGTACCATAACAGCACGGCAAAGATGAAGTTGAGGGTATAAAAGGTGGGGTCTGCTGGTTGTACCAGCACAATAAGTTGTGATGTGCGTACCAGATAGGCAATGTACCACACGGCCAGCGCAAGGATCCCCAGCCCGACCAGTGGACGAATAAACCGGATAACACCCCGTATAAATATAATCGCTGCGATTGTGATGAGGCCAATCGTCAACGGGAGAAAGAGTGGGTTGGACATAGCAGTTTTTCCGCTTTTATTTTTATTTTACGACTGGCCGGTATCGTAAAATCCCCCAATATCCGGGGGTGTGCAGCAGTTGGCTACATGCCCATCCGTCGCAGGATGTGAACTGGCAGATTGTCTTCTTCTTCCAGCAGGGCTTCCCACAGGTCTTTCTCATTGACGAGGTTCTCGCGTCCGTCTTCGAGGGCGATGTCGTGCGCGAGGTTCAGCACCACATCAAAGCGCGGGGAGTGCGGGTGGCCTTCCCATAGCACTTTGCCATCGCCGGGTTCAATCATGCGCTGGATGTGAGCGATTGCGTGAGCGGGGTTGATGCCCTGCTGCCCGATGTAGTTGTGGGGGTAGCGGTCGGGGTCTGCGGCCAGCGCTACAAACAGGTGCTCTGTGCCCATGTAGTGGTGATTTTGCTGTGCGGCAATCTGCCGTGCCAGCACCAGTATATCTTTGAGGGTGCGATCAGCGGGCGGTAGCATGCCACTCGTAGGGCTGGAACCGGAACCATGTTTTGCCAATACGGAACAACTGATCTGCGGTTAGCTGTACTGTCCCGTATACGGGGATGTCACGGCCCGGCATGGTGTGATGCTCGATAAACGTTCCGTTTTTGCTCTCAAGGTCTTCCAGCCACCACAGGCCCTCACGGTAGGTTATGGTGGCATGATTTCGTGAGATCGTTGCATCGGTGGCAATGTGAACGTTGTTGTTTTCTTCACGCCCGAAGGTGATTACCGCGCGGTTTGGTTCGTCAAAGCCGAAGGTATACACCTCGCCATCGTACACCCCGCTCATCACAATAATATCAATCTGTAAGTTCATATCTTGCCTCTGGTACGATGCTAATGCCATTGATCTATAAGTTATAGTATGTCATTTCCGCTGAAATTGCATCGTGCAATGTAACAGAAATGTTGCGCGTAAATCTTGCAACATCTACTGACCCATGCTATGCTGTTGCCAGCTTAACAACTGAATATGTTGTACTGGATCTATATCCAGAGCAGTGGAGAGAAACGGCTCGTTGAAACTGCGGCAACCCCTGTAAAGGCGAACAGGAAGGTGCCAAATCCGTCGGAGCAGTTGCCCCGGAAGATATTTTCGCAACCGTAGACAGAAACCGTCTACAGACGTGAACTTTGAGACTTCGCCGGAAGTCTTTTTTGTTTCCGTAGCGCGCAACTGCCCGAATGATCGCAAATTGTTCGGGCTTTTTAATTTCTGGAGAGTGATGAAGATGGTTTCTGCAAACCCGGTAACGCAAGACGTGACATTTGACGACAACACAACTGTAGTGCCAGAGCGCGGGGCCAGCACCCGCGCCGTACATGGCGGCACACAGCGTACCAAGGCGTTCCACGCGCTGCATAACCCCATTGTGCAAACGGCGACCTATACGTTCGAGAAAACCCAGGACGTGATCGACTTCATGGATGCGCAGGCGTGGGGTGGTGGCACGGAACGCGAAGAGTATGGACGCTATGGCAACCCGACTGTCACTGCTGTAGAGAAAAAGCTGGCTGCACTGGACGGCGGCGAGGATGCGGTGTTGTATGCCAGCGGGATGTCTGCGATTACGTCGCTGCTGCTGTCTGTGCTCCCGGCTGGCGCACATATCATCATGACGGATGATTGTTATCGCCGGACGCGGCAGTTTGCGCAGACATGGCTCAAGCGGCTGGGTATTGAAACCACGGTTGTCCCGATGGGCGACTACGACGCGATGGAAAACGCGATTATCCGCCGCAAAACCCGCTTCATCATCTCAGAAAGCCCGACAAACCCCTACCTGCGTGTGGCCGACCTCGAACGCCTTGCCGATATTGGCCGTCGTCACAAAGTCCGCACGATGATTGATAGCACGTTCGCCACGCCGGTTAACCAGCGCCCGATTGAGTATGGCATTGATTTTGTGGTACATAGCGCGACCAAATACCTGGGCGGGCACAATGACGTGCTGGCCGGTGTGATTGTGGGCAATGACGCCGGACGGATGAAAGCGCTGCGCGATGGGCGCGGGATACTTGGCGGTGTGATTGACCCGCACACGGCATACCTGCTGGAGCGCGGTGTGCGGACGCTGGGTGTGCGTGTTCGTCAGCAAAACGCGACCGCGCAGGCCGTTGCAGAGTTCCTCGAAAATCACCCGAAGATTGAGCGCGTGTGGTACCCCGGCCTTGATTCGCACCCTGACCATGATGTTGCTGTGAGCCAGATGAGCGGTTTTGGTGGGGTGGTGAGCTTTGAAGTGGCCGGTGATCTGATGGAAACGGCGAAGTTCGTAGACGCCTGCCAGATTCCGTACATTGCGCCGAGCCTGGGCGGTGTGGAGAGCCTGATTGAGCAGCCCGCTATCGTGAGTTACTGGGAAAAGACGACCGAAGAACGCCTCGAACTGGGGATTAAAGATAATCTGGTGCGCTTTGCGATCGGCGTAGAAGACACCGACGATATTCTCGCGGACGTGGAACAGGCGCTGGACGTACTGTAGGCGTAAAGTGCCGGGTCGGGTAACAGCGGCTACTGTTGCCGGACTGAGCGATAGAATACAGGTACTTCAAATCGTTTTCTGGAATCTATCTTCCAGTTTGTGTGCCAGCACATCAACTACATCGAGATAATTTTCTCGCCAGAACATGAAGACAAACCCCTGTGACAGGGTGAATCTGTCCCAACGGCTTGTGTCTGGTAGATGACTAAACCGAATTCTTGTGTTGATGCTGGTCTGGTGAACCTGTTGAATATCGTCCCACGAAATAACGTATTCGTTCTGTCGCATCTGAACCCGTAAACCATCGTCATAGGCCGTGAAATCGGGCATCGCAGACATGACGTGTACGAAAGCGATACCCCAGAAAATAAGCATAGGGATAATTGCTATCGCTTTGTTGGTCGCAGATGACAGAAAATAGAGACTTATCAACACGGCAAATCCGAATAGGACGAATCGCGTTGTGAGTGATTCGTGGCAGCGGATGCCCTCCCCCAACTTTTTCTGGAGATAGGGTTTCATGCTTTCGCTTCGCTGATCTCAAACAGGTGGCCGTCCGGGTCACGGAAGAAGGCGCGGATTTCGTAGTCACTTTCTACGGGTGGTGTAAGGAACTCCGCGCCGCGTGCTTTTAACGCTTCATATGCCGCGTGACCGTCTTTTACGCGAATGGTCATGGCATGGCTGACGCGGTTCCGGTCATCTGGTGCGACGAAATGCACATCGGGCTTATCCGGGGTGGGTTCGCCGCCCGT
>JBCCQC010000287.1:0-6022 GCA_039024535.1 Chloroflexota bacterium | reverse complement strand
GAGAATCTTTACACATCATCAGGTAGCCGCCAGCAGTACCTGCGGGAGGTAGCCGCCCCACTGCGTTACGAACACATCCCGGAGGGTTGGCGCGATGTACCGCTGGTGCATTTTGGCACACTGACGGGCGAAATTGATCTGGCAAATATTCTACCGCCGTTTGCTGGCTCTACTACGCTGCTGACTGCACAGGGCCTGCTGCGGCAGTGGGGCGACGATAAGCTCGTGCGCTTTAAACGCTGGTACGATGAAGCCGCCCTTAGAGAACTGGATTGGCTGGTACTGAGCGAAGAAGATATTGTGCTGGCCCCGGAACTGGAAGCCCGGTATGCTGCTGCCGCCAATCACTTTGTGCTCACCCGTGCAGAAAAGGGCGGCACGCACTATGACCACGGCGTTAGTTCGACCTATGACACGCCGCAGGTCACAGTGACGCAGCCGACCGGCGCAGGAGATGTGTTTGCAGCAGGATTGTTATGCGGGCTGCATGTGCTGGATGGTAATATAGAAGCGGCGCTGCATGTAGCGGCGGCTCTGGGTGCAACAGCCGTCACGCGCGATGGCTGGAAGGGCGCACCCACCGCAGATGAAGTGCGGGCGGTTCTGGCAACCGTAAAGGCAGGCGAATAGATGTCACTGGTGGATCGGATTCTGTATAACGGCAACATCCATACTATGAACCCGGCGCAGCCCCACGCTACCGCACTGGCGATATGCAATGGCCGCGTGCTGATGGTGGGCAGTGATGATGATGTGCGCGAGTATGCCACAGGCCGTACCGTGCTGGAAAACCTGCGCGGCAAAACGGTGCTCCCCGGCCTGATTGACGCGCACGTTCACTGGCGCTGGACATCTGAAAACTACCACAACGTGAACATGTACGAATTGCGCTCGAAAGCGGAGTCTGTGGAGCGGGTTGCAGAACGCGCTCGTGGTGTGCCCGATGGCGAGTGGATACAGGGGCACGGCTGGGCACAGGATCTGTGGGAGGTTCCGGTTTTCCCTACTGCGGCTGACCTTGACGCGATTGCGCCTGATAACCCGGTTTATATGACGGCGAAAAGTGCTCATGCGGCGTGGGTGAACACAGCGGCACTGCAACTTGTCGGTATTACAGATGATACCCCCGACCCTGAAGGCGGCACGATTATGCGCGACGCAGACGGTCATGCGACAGGCATTCTGCTGGAAGCCCCGGCCATGCAGCTTGTCTCGCAGCACATCCCGGACGTGACGCCGGAACAACTGGCTGACCTCATGCTGGCATCACTGGAACTGGCGAATCAGCAGGGGCTGACGGCTATCCATGACCTTGACAACCCGGATTGCCTTGCCGCGCTGCAAATTTTGCGGGAGCGGGGCTTGCTGAGCCTGCGTGTAACCAAGTACATCAACAAAAACTATCTGGATAGTGCTATCCGCAGTGGTATTCGCTTCGGGCTGGGTGATGATTGGATACGGTTTGCTGGGCTAAAGCTGTTCGCGGATGGGGCACTGGGGCCGCACACCGCGCTAATGCTGGAACCCTACGAGGGTGAGCCGGATAACTACGGTATTGTGGTCACGCCGAAGGACGAAATGCTGGACTATACACTGCGTGCGACCCGTGCTGGATTGCCAACAGCGATTCACGCCATCGGTGATAAAGCCGTGCGGGATGTGCTGGATATTTTTGAGCAGGTACGCCAGGAAGAAGCCCGTTTGCGCATCCCGCGAGAAGCACGCCGCCACCGCATTGAGCACGTGCAGCTTATCCACCCGGACGATGTGCCGCGCCTTGCCGAACTGGATATTATCGCATCCATGCAGCCAATTCATGCCACGTCAGATGCCGAAGTTGCGGATATGGTGTGGGGGGAGCGTTCGGCGTACAGTTATAACGCGCGTCTTCAGATGGACAGCGGCGCACGGGTAGCGTTCGGGTCAGATTCCCCGATTGAGCCATTTAACCCGTGGAAGGGGCTGTATGCAGCGGTGACGCGCCGCCACATTAACGGTTCACCGGGGCCGGGGGGCTGGCGCCCCGATGCAAAACTGACGGTGGATGAGGCGATACGCGGGTTTACGGTGGGGGCAGCCTATGCAGCGGGTATGGAGAAGGTACAGGGGATGCTGGCCCCGAAGTATTTTGCTGATCTGGTGGTGCTGGATCGTGACCCGTACACCATAGACCCGAACGACCTGCTGCACGTGGAGGTGAAGGGCACGATGATTGATGGCGCGTGGTATCACGGCAGTGGGGAATGAACACCTCTCATTTGAAGTTTATGGCATTCGGCAGGTGGCGCCGTTATAATGCGGGCATTCGTGTTTGAATTAATTTGAACGGAGCGTAATATGGCAGATCGTCCCGGCATGATGGTAGGGCCGAACGAACACCCGGTACAGGGGCCAATGCTGGAAGTGGGCGCAGCCGCACCCGATTTCGAACTGACGGCAACCGACCTGAGCACGAAAAAGCTCTCGGATTATGACGGCAAGGTGAAAATCATCAGCACGGTACCCTCACTGGATACCGGTGTGTGCAGTGCGCAGACGCGCCGCTTCAATGAAGAAGCCGCTGATCTGGGCGAAAATATTGTTGTGCTGACCGTTTCTTCTGATCTGCCATTTGCACAGAAGCGCTGGTGCGGCAACGAAGGCGTAGACCGCACAGAAACCCTCTCTGACCACAAAACCATGCAGTTTGCCGAGGACTATGGCCTGCACGACCTCGAATGGCGGGTGTTGCAGCGTGCGGCGTTCGTGCTGGATAAAGATAACGTGGTGCAGTACGTCGAATATATTCCCGTCATTGGCGATGAAGTGAGCTTTGACGCCATTGTTGAAAAAGCCCGAAGCCTCGTCTAGCGCGTGAGGGCGGGGCCTGCCTCGCCCTACAGAAAGCACCCCATGACTGTTTCTAGTTTTCAGCGTAAATATCTGCGTCCACAACAACTGCTGGCCTATGCGCTTATTGCTGCCGCGCTCATCGGCGCGAGTGTTGCGCTCAGCGGGTTCTATGGGAGTGACGCAGACCCCGGCATCGACTGGAAATTTACCTACAACCGCGCTGCCGAGAACTGGCGCAACCCCTATAACATTGAGGGCGTTGCTGACCGTGAGCCGTTCACGAACCCGCCGTGGGTGCTGCTGCTGCTGCCACACGCTTTTCTGTTCCCGGAGCACATCGGCGCGGCGGTGAACGCCGTGATTACTGTGGTGGTGATTCTGCTGGTGATCCGGCGGTATAACGGGGGCTGGCAGACTGCGCTCATGACATTTACCTCGCTGCCGTTTTTTGACCTGATGCTGAAAAGTAACGTGGACTGGATTCCCATGCTGGCATTGCTGGTGCCGCCGATGTGGGGGCTGCCGCTGCTGGCGATCAAGCCGCACAGTATTGGCGCGGTGGCGCTGGTGTGGTGGAAGGAGCGCAACTTCAGCCCGTGGATGCTGGTTCCGGCGATTGTAATCGGGCTGCTGTCGTTTATTCCGTATGGCTTCTGGGTGCAGAATGCGGGTTTGCCGTGGAATGCCGCTGCATGGAACTTTGCGCCGTTCCCGTACTTTATCCCCATCGGGTTGTATATGCTGTATCGTGCTTATCGCAGCGAGGATGCGTTTCTGGCAGCGGCAGCGACACCGTTGCTGACGCCGTATATTGCCACCTACAGCGTGACGGCTGTTTTTGCGTTCGTTGGCAGCAAATATAAACGCGAAATGTTTATTGTCTGGTGCGCCTACTGGGTGTATTTCATTATCCAGGGCAGAGTAACAGGATTTCTATAGATTATGACGGATATACGATTGCAACGGCTGGCAGACCTGCTGGTCAATTATTGTACGGAGATTCAAGCGGGGGATTATGTCATTATCCGTGCAGATGTTTCTGCATTGGAAGCGGCACGGCTGGTGTATGCAGCGGTGGTAGAAGCCGGAGCGCACCCTTCTGTGAGCATGGGTGACGAGGCGATGAGCCGAATCTTCCTGCGTGATGGCGTGGACGCACAGCTTAACTGGCTGAACCCGACGGTTCGGCTGCAAATTGAACAGGCCAATGCACTGATTTCACTGCGTTCTACGGTGAACACCCGCGCTATGACGGGCATTGACCCGAAGCGGATGCAGCAGACCCGCAAGGCGCAAAAACCTGTGATTGAAACCTATATGAAGCGCAGTGCGGCAGGCGACTTCAAATGGACGCTGACACAGTACCCCACAGAGGGCAGCGCCCAGGAAGCAAACATGAGCCTGGAAGAATACGCCGATTTCGTGCACGGCGCGACGTTCTGTGACCATGAAGACCCGGTGGCAAAGTGGCAGGAAGTGAACGCCATGCAGCAGGAGAAAGTGGACTGGCTGAAGGGCAAAAAGCAGGTGAAGCTCAGTGGCCCCAACATTGACCTTGAACTGTCTATCGAGGATCGCATTTTCATCAACGCGAATGGGCAGCGTAACATGCCCGACGGCGAGATTTTTACCGGGCCGGTGGAAGACAGCGTAAATGGGTGGGTGCGCTACAGCTATCCAACGATTGTTGGCGGGCGCATGGTGAAGGGCATCGAACTGAAGTTTGAGGGTGGTAAAGTTGTGGAAGCATCTGCTGACCAGAACGAGGAGCTTTTGCTAGCCCAACTGGATACCGACCCCGGCGCACGCTATCTGGGCGAGTTCGCCATTGGCACGAACTTCGGGATCAACCAGTTTACCGGCAATATCCTGTTTGATGAGAAAATCGGCGGCACGATTCACACCGCTATTGGTGCCAGCTACCCGGATACTGGCGGTAAGAACGAAAGTGCCGTCCACTGGGACATGATCTGCGATATGCGCGAAGACAGCGAAATTCACGTAGACGGCGACCTGTTCTATAAGAACGGTGAATTCGTCGTTTAAATTACCCGAAAAATTAACGGTAGGGGCATGGTATGCCATGCCCCTGCGCAAAACGCAATTTTGCGAGGAAAAGATGGTAGATATACGATTAAAACGGCTGGCCGACGTGCTGGTGAACTACTCTACGGAAGTGCAGCCGGGCCAATGGGTAGGCATTCTGGGCGATGTGACGACACTACCCGCATTGCGCGAAATCTATGCGGCGGTAGTGAAAGCTGGTGGCTACCCACAACTGAAAATGAGCGATGACTGGATGTATCGCCATCTGCTGCGGCACGGGACAGACGCGCAGTTGGAGTGGCTTGACCCGGCAGAGACTAAATACTACGAAGAAGCCGACGTTTACATCCGCGTGGGCAAACCGGGGAGTATGCAGAATACCCGCGCTATGACGAACATCCCCGGCAAGCGGGTGCAGAAGTATGCGCTGGCGCATCAAAGCTGGCTGAACACACGCCTTGACCGTGCTGCCCGTGGTGAGTTTCGATGGGTGGGAACGTGGTTCCCGACGGAAGCGGGGGCACAGGAAGCAAACCGCAGCCTGGAAGAATACGAAGATTTTGTCTATGGCGCGATGTTCTGCGACCTTGAAGACCCGGTAGCAGAGTGGAAAAAGCTCTCTGCGATGCAGCAGGAGAAGATCGACTGGCTGAAGGGCAAAAAACAGTTCACGCTGAAGGGGCCGAACGTAGACCTCACGCTGTCTGTGGAGGGGCGCAGGTTCATCAACAGCGACGGCCACGCGAATATGCCCAGCGGCGAGATTTTTACCGGGCCGGTGGAGGAAAGCGTGAACGGCTGGGTGCGCTACACTTACCCGACGATTGTTGGCGGGCGGGCCATCAGCGGGATTGAACTCAAGTTTGTAGATGGGCGCGTGGAAGAAGCGACCGCAGCCGAAAACGCGGAATTATTGCTGGAAGTGCTGGATACTGACCCCGGCGCACGCTATCTGGGTGAGTTTGCGATTGGCACGAACTTCGGGATCAATCAGTTTACGGGCAATATCCTGTTTGACGAGAAAATTGGCGGGACGTTCCATGCAGCGGTGGGGCGCAGCTATAAAGAAACTGGCGGCGTGAACGAAAGTGCTGTTCACTGGGACATGATCTGTGATTTGCGCGAGGATAGCGAAATTCATGTG
>JBCCQC010000286.1:0-6026 GCA_039024535.1 Chloroflexota bacterium | reverse complement strand
GTAATACGCTGGTGGCGTGGGGCGGGCAGGATGTATCCGGCGATGGCTACCTGCCTATCCGCCTGTACAGCATAGACCAGGGCGATAACTTTACCCTGCTGGATTCCGTCAATGTGGAAAATGTAGACATCAACCCGGCGAACGGGGCTTCTTTGATATACACACGCTACTTCAGCCTCACCTTCAGTGTGGATATTGAGCGGTCGAACCTCAACGGCAACCAGGCGCAGTTGCTGAGTGACCTGTGGCGCCCGTTGAGCTCGATTTTTGAGCCGCAGCATGTACAGTTTTCCAATAATGGGACGCACGTCGTGTTTACCGGCTTCTCTACGGAAACCAACACGCGCGAAGTGTACATGGTAGATTTCACGGCTGCCCCGGCACCCAACCAGACCCCGCTGCGCCAGCTTACGGACGACAACATGAACTGGTCTTTTCCGTCGGTTTCCCCGGATGGGACAACGGTGGTGGCCGTGCGCGTTGACGAGAACAGCGCAAACCCGGCCCCTGACCTGTGGACGATTGACACTGCCAGCCTGACGCTGACGCAACTGACGCAGGATGGCGATGACCTTGTGGAATCTACATCCCGGTTCGCGCCGGATGGTCAGTCTATAGTATATGTGGCCTCTGAACGCAGTGCAGATGCCCCCGGCGATATGATCCGGCTACCACTGGCACCGGGGGGGCTGGCCGTGCCGGTGATTCGCTCACCAGAAATTGACGAACGCTTCCCGGTCTTCAGTACGGACGGGCGCTGGCTGGCCTATGCCCGTGATCGAACCGGGGTTCATAACATCTACTTTAAGGATATAGAAACCGACACAGACTACCAGTACACGGCAGAACAACTGGATCCGGTTTTCCCCGGTGGGTGGTACCAGCCCGGTATCGTGCCAGAGATCCCGGCGGTTGTGCCGCTGCCCACACCGGTTATTGTGGAGGTGGAAGAAGGCGGGGACAACGAGGGCGATAGCTAACCCGAGACATGGGGCATGGCTACCGGCCACGCCCCGGCGTTACGGCTAGTCGGCGGCGGCGGTTTCTTCGTGATGGGCGAGTTTTTCTGCATTGGTGATCTGCCGCGTTTGATAGATGCTGAACAGCACCTGCACAATCATCACGACCGCCATCAAAAACACAAACGTGACAGGCGTCAGCCCTGTAAATACCAGCCCGATGAAGGCGATAATCCCGGCACAGGCGATGTGTACAATCACTTTGGTGTGCTGGTCGCGGGTGGTGCTTTCATCTTCGAGGCCATAGTCAATCAACGCGAGCGCCAGCAGAAATATCACAAGCGATACCGTGTAGAGCACACGGTACTCTGTGGTGACTGCCTCGGCGGGTTTGTCGATAACGTTGCTGAACACTTTTTTGGCCCCTACCCCGAACGCAACGAGGGAGATTGCCAGCGGCAGATGCCCATAAACCCAGCAGTTCGCACGTAGATTGTTCGCAAAGTGAACCTCTTTACCGGCAGTGTCTTCAAAGTAGAGCCACCACAGCGAATAGACCACCAGTAGCCCGAATGTGCTGAACGCGAATTCCGGTACACCGATGATTTCGCCCTGCGCATCATCCAGCACCTTCACGAACGACTCGCCCAGAACAATGATTGTGAAAATACCGAAGCGCTCCGAGATATGATGCATATCCACACCCCACTCCATGCGCTCCTTCACAACCCACGGGGCCTGCGGTACCAGCAGCTCTACACTGATGCCCACCAGCCAGCCAACCCAGTGGTAGCCTTCCGGTAGTGCCAGCGACCCCAGCCAGATGGCAATGCCAGCAGAGAACCCGACGATATACCACCGTGCAAATGCGCTGCTTTCCGGGTGGGCGCGGTACGTTCGTGCATACATCAGCACCAGCATCAGGCGCGTGACCACGTAAGCGATAGTGAACTGGATATATAGATCGCCAAAAGCGGCGCTCACACTGAGGCCGATAGAGGCAATGGCAAACATTTGCAGGAACACCAGCACGCGGTGCAGCAGGTCATCCACAACGTAGCGGTTCTGGTAGAATGTTTCGCCCGTCCATGCCCACCACACCACAGCCATCAGGATGATGAACTGCACGAAGCCCAGCGGGGTATCGTTATCGCTCAGGAAGTTGCCGATTTGAATGAGCGTGGCAACATATACCAGATCGTAAAATAGCTCCAGCCAGCCGATAGCGCGGTCGGTGTGGCGGTGGAATGTCACCTCTTTGAAAAAGCGCGGCGGCGTGAAAAGATCGTTCGGCATGGTGGGAACCCTTTCAATATGACAGAGAGCAGTAGCAATGCGGCGCAGATTATAGCGAAGGCTTCTGTACCCTGCCCACTCCCCGAAAGTAGGGGCACAACCCCGCCTCTACGACAGTTGCGGTGGGGTGATTGCCAGTAGATGCGGTTGCAGCGAGAGCGCAATATCGGCGACCAGCGGCACCACCATGCTGTTGCCAAACTGTTTGTAGGCCTGGGTATCGCTCACGGGGATGATGAATGTGTCGTCAAAGCCCATCAACCGGGCGCATTCGCGGGGGATGAGGCGGCGTGGATTTTTGCCCCGCTGCTTGATGAGAATTTCACTGCCGTCTTTGTAATAGCGGGCACTGAGCGTGCGTGTGGTGATGTCTTTCGCCGGGTCAACCAGGCCGAAGCCGAAGCCGTTGCCGCGCCTCCGATGTTTTTCTGCGTAGTCCTGCAAATACGTCCACAGTTTATCGGAGAGTGTGTACTTCGGGTCAACGTCTGGCTCTAAAATGCTGGCGATAGGCGGTTCATGCGCTGGTGGTGTGGGGAAATGGTAGTCCGGGTCGGTGAACACATCCCGGTGAAAGCCGATAATGAAAATGCGCTCGCGGTGCTGCGGGACGTAGTAGCGGGCGTCCAGCACCTTCGTAAACACCGTGTAGCCAAGTTCTTCCAGCGTGTTTGTAATCACGGCAAATGTGCGGCCACCGTCGTGGCTGTTGAGGTTTTTCACATTTTCCAGCATGAACACGGGCGGCTGCTTCGCCTTCAGGATGCGTGCAATATCGAAAAAGAGCGTGCCCTGCGTTTTATCCAGGAAGCCGTGGCTGTGACCGAGGCTGTTTTTCTTCGAAACGCCGGAGATGCTGAACGGCTGGCACGGGAAGCCCGCCAGCAAAATATCGTGGTCGGGGATGGTGTGTTCGTCTTCCTGCGTGATGTCCCCGGCGGGGGTATCGCCGTGGTTGGCGTGGTAGGTTCTGGCCGCAAACTTGTTCCACTCCGAGGCGTACACGCACCGTCCCCCGGCACGCTGATATGCCATTCGGGTCGCGCCGATGCCCGCGAATAGGTCGATGAATCTGAACATGAGTTGTGAACCGAAAATTTGATCTAGCGTGATTGTATCACAGGTTAGCGCATGGTGTCGCAGGGCAAGCGTATGGCAGGCGTGCGAGATCGCAGCGCGGCATCATGTTAGACTGTGGTTAACGGTAGGGGCGTAGCGCTCTACGCCCCTACACATACGTAATCTGGAATTGTGTAGAGGACACCACCCTATGACCCGAAAAATCCTGCTGCTGGCAATTGTTGCGCTGTTCAGCGCATTACCCGCGCTGGCAAATGACACCGTAGACCCGCTGACCATCCCGTTTGCCGAAGCGTGCGCGGGCATCACGCTGGAAAACCCGGATCCATCCGACCTGTGTTTGCAGGTGATGGCGCTGCGCCCCACCCCGGACTACCGCCGCATTGATGCCGATACTGCAACGATCAACAAATATAGCTTCTATAAAGTCAACGAGAACTCGAACGTGTTTGCTGCCCCCGGCGGGGCCGTCACACGCAATCTTGGCCCCGGCTTTAATTACGTCAGCGCAGTCGATACTTCTAACCCCGGCTGGATTCAGATTACCGGCGGCGAGTGGATGTCTACAAACGATGTCAATCTGGTGAACCCGTCCGATGAGCGCGGTTTTGTAATTGATGACAACCTCGCCAACGAATACGCCTACATCCTCGGCACGGTAATTACCTCGCCGTTCCCCGGCGCGCCCGGTGCCATTGAGACAGGCGTGTATAAGTACTACTACAATCCGGTCAACATCTTCGCTACGGTGGAACTCGGCGGCTGGCGCTGGTATATGATTGGCCCCGGCCAGTGGGTGGAGCAGCGTAACGTGGCAAAAGTCGCGCTCACACAGCGGCCAGAGGATGTGAGCGGCCACTGGATGGCGGTTGACCTGTACGAGCAGACGATGGTGGCCTACGAGGACAACACGCCGGTGTTCTCAACGATTATTGCCAGCGGCCTGAGTGGTTGGGATACCAACGAGGGTGTGTTTAATGTGTGGTACCGCGTGGCCGATGGCAGCATGAGTGGCGCAACCGGCGCACCGGATGCCTACGCGCTGCAATCGGTGCCGTGGACGCTGTACTTTGATGGCGACATCAGCCTGCACGGGACGTACTGGCACAATGCATTCGGGTTCCGCCGGAGCCACGGCTGCGTGAACCTGACGCTGAGTGACAGCCGCTGGTTGTTCAACTGGACGGCGGCAGCAGAAGGCCCGCTCAATGACGATGGCGAGTTGCAGACGTATGTGTACGTGTACAGTTCCGGCGAGTACTAGCCGCCACACGAATTCCACAGTTGTTCCGGTAGGGGCATGGCGTAGCGGCGCTGCGCCCCTATGGGCGACTTGTGTATAACCAATCTTCTGCGGTACCTGTCCATCTTCCCTGACCTGTTATAGACTCTTGTCGTTATCCCCCCGATTGAGGAGTCTACTCTGTGAACCCACGGGTAAAAAAGTTTTTCTCGTACTACCGGCCCTATAAATGGCTGTTCGCAGCGGATATTGCGTGTGCGATGGTTGTTTCTGCCATTGCGCTGGTGCTGCCGCTGTGTGCCGGGTACATCACGCGCAACGTGCTGGAAACGAACAACCCGGACGCGCTGACGGAAGTCTACCGGGTGGGCGTGTTTATGCTGGCGCTGGTGGCGGTGCATATGCTGTGCCTGTTCTTCATTGACTACAAGGGGCACACAATGGGCGCCCTGATGGAAAGCGACATGCGTACCGAATTGTTCGAGCATTATCAATCGCTGTCGTTCCGGTTCTATGACGACCATAAAACCGGCCAGTTGATGTCGCGGATTACCAGTGACCTGTTCTGGCTGTCAGAGTTGTTCCACCACGGCCCGGAAGACCTTGTGGTTGCGCTGCTCAAGCTAACGGGTGTGTTCGTGATCTGCCTGTTTATCAACGTGCCGCTGACGCTGGTAGTCTTCGTGTTTATCCCGCTGATGCTGGTGTATGCGTTTTACTTTCACCATAAAATGCGGATTGCCGCCACAAAGAGCAAAGAGCGCATCGCAGACATCAACGCGCAGGTGGAAGACACACTGGGCGGTATCCGCGTGGTGAAGTCGTTCGCCAATGCCGATGTAGAGCGCCGCAAGTTCGCGCACGCTAACCACCGCTTTGTAGACAGCCGCAAGGACAACTACCGCAGTTCGGCGTACCTGTACGCGGGCGTGATTGCCTTCACGCAGTTGATTACCGTGACTGTGATTATCGCTGGGGGCACCGCCATTGACCGCGAGGTACTGGATCCAGCAGAACTGGTAACGTTTTTGCTATATGTGGGCACGCTCATTGACCCGATCCGGCAGCTAACCAACTTTGCCACGCTCTATCAGGAGGGGATCACCGGGTTTAACCGCTTTTTAGATATTCTGGCAGTGAAGCCGGAGATTGTGGACGCACCGCACGCCGTTGAACTGCCCACCGTCCGCGAAGGCATCGAATTCCAGAATGTGAGCTTTCGTTACCGCGATGACCTGCCGCCTGTACTGGAAAACATCTCACTGGAGGTTGCACACGGCGAGTTTGTCGCGCTGGTGGGGCCATCCGGGGCCGGGAAGACGACGCTGTGTTCGCTGATTCCGCGCTTTTATGACGAAACTGCCGGGGCCATACTGGTGGATGGTCATGATGTGCGCGACGTGACACTGCACTCACTGCGGCGCAATATCGGGCTGGTGCATCAGGAT